>JBCBQE010000005.1:0-28391 GCA_039820385.1 Cyanobacteria bacterium J06635_10 | reverse complement strand
TCTGGGCCAATTGAGTCAAAAAACAATTGCTTCTGTTACAGGATATCATCTAAGTTTTTCCGTAAAAAATCTAAATTATCAAAAACTTTATGCTTTAAAAAATTCTTAATTTCTTGCCACAATCTTTCAATGGGATTTACTTCGGGGCAGTAAGGAGGTTGAAATAATAAAATTATATTTTCAGGAATGGACAAATCTAAACTGTGATGTGGTCGTCCATTATCTAATTGAATGATATGAATTTCATTCGGATAAGATTGTGAAAATAACTCCAAAAATTTCTCAAAACAGGCAGTATCCAAATGACCAAATTCATAGAAAAAACTATCTCCTGTTTTTGGCTCAACTAAACCATAAAGCCATAAATACTCGAATAGCCATTGATATAAACCAACTGGCTTCACTCCACAAGCAGTAATCACTTTACCTGTAATAGTTTTTAAGCCAATTCTAGTTTCATCTTGGCACCAAAAGCGAACTGAAATGTTCTGTTTACAAGATGAATATATTGAATTAGTGAGGTTTTCTAATTGTTCAGGCAGTTTTTTTAAAAGTTTCTTTCGCTTTTTTGTTTTGTTTTATATGTAAAGGTCGTGGAACTTTTAATTTCGCTTGTAGTTTATATCTTACCAATTCATGAACTGTTCGATAAACAACATCAATATCAAAACAATCTTTTTTCATATTTGAATTTCACCATAACTTTTGAATCCAGAGGGATTTTCTAGTTCTGATTTTAATTTTTCTATTACGTATGGTGGAATTGAGTTCGGTCTACCAAGATTATTTTTGTTTGATTCTAATAAAAAATTCAGCCCACCAGTACGATATTTCCGTAACCATTTTTGTATTGTTACACGATTATGTCCTAGCATGACTGCAATCTGTGTAACAGTCTTCACTGTCTTTGTCTTTAACCAATAAATAGTTTGAATTCTTTCTTTTTCTTGCGGTGTACGTGCATTTTTTAGAATTTATTTGAGAGTTTCTGCTGATTCAGTTATTTCAATTTTTACTACACCTGACATGCTGGCGATCGCTATAATATATACCTATCATAAGTGTAGCCTGAATATATGAAATTGGTATTATTTATATTCCGGAGATATCTAGTAGCCATTTCAAGTAATATAAGCAACTCCATCTGTCGGTTGGCTTTTATACTAGGAGGTAGTTGATTTTGATGGCGATTAGAAAACCTTTTTTGACGATGATTTCTTAGTTTAAATGGTTTTTTACGATTGATGCGCTGCCCTCTACGAGTACGGCGTAATTCTGTACATTTTAACATTTTTCCTGTCACGGATTGCCTATCTTTACTTGTTTTTTTGGACTTATAAAAACCAGGTAAGCAAGCGTGAAATAATGCAATTGTTGCTAATTTAGATTGAAAAGCAATACCTGTGAATGCTTTACCTCTATCAGTTCCTACTACTATTTCTTGTGTATTATATTCTGAAAGAACACGCAATAATTGTTTACTGGGAAATTTAACTTGATACACTCCTACTGCTATCTCTTTATATTCTTGAATTACGCCATCTTTCTTGGCTTGATTCAATACTTTCACCATTTCTGGGGTGATATCTATTACTCTCTGTCTTTGCTTCGCTTCTAGCGGCTTTCCATGCTTTTTCTTTAATTTGGGGATGTTCGTTGAATATATCTCTAATATTTTCCCAATTACCGTTTATTAAGGCATCTACAGCTTTCTTTAATGGTGCTGCTTCTAGTTCAATATCAGACTCTTCTGGTTCTTCCAAATACTCGCCTTCTTCAAGTTCATTTACAGTGGTGTAGTTCGCAAAAGTTTCCGCTGAAACAATAATGTCTAATTCGTTCCAATGGAAGTATTTCTGAAAATCATTACACTCAACCAAGATAGGGGCTGTCGTGTCTCCGTGTAGTTCGATTATTCTACCTTGGCAACCTTTATGTTCGCCTAACTTGACTTCCACGATGGCAGGTATCTTGTAACCCATTGCAATTAGCGTATCAATACGAATAGAATCAGCTACCCATTCCAACTCTTGCTCTAAGTCATGGTAACTCGCTAAAATCGCACCCCAGTTTTCTCTCCATTCTGGGTGATTGCCCCTTGCGTAGTTAGAGAGGTGTTTGAGTAGTTTTTCATCATGTACACAAATATTAGCAATTGCACTCCATCTTTTTGTTACCGGAACTGCTGCTTCCCAAGAAAGGCAGTTCTCGAATATAAGCTCACCTGTTTCAAAGCTAATTTCATTATCACTTTCAATATCAGCTTTTAGCTGTTGATTCAGTTGCTGCCATTTGTCTTCTACCGTTTGATTAACCGGCACTACTGGTTCGTTATAATAATAGTCGCTACTATTTTCTCTCACATCTACATCATCCACATCCGAGGCAGTACTTCCTTCCTGCTGCCCTTCCGTAATTTTTTCATAGAAATCTTTATGGGAACACTAGAGGCTTTAAACAACTGAATGCCTACCTGTGTTCCATTTTGTCCAGTTACTTCCCCAGTAAAAATCCAATTCTGCCCATCAGAGAAATGAAAATATTTATCTTTCACCCACTTTTTGGGTTTCTTTGGATGTCTCCGTTTAGCCCATTGCCACAGAACTTTAAAGATGCCGTGGTCAACTTTCGTAAAGGTTTGTTTGCTAGACACGTGTCGATGGTAATAAGCCCATCCACGGATAACTGGATTGAGTTGGGCTATCAAGTGTCCTGGTCTAGCTTGCTTGTTTCTCTTAATGATTCCTCGGATTTTTGCTAAGAATGATGAAACATTCTTTCGGGATGGTTTAATTATTGTTTTACCATCGTTGTACTTACGTACATGTTGTCCAAGGAAATCAAAGCCGTCTTTGATATGCGTGATTCTGGTTTTCTCAAGGGAAAGTTTCAACCCTCGTTCTTTTAAAAATTTTTCGACGAGGGGAATAACTTCCATTTCTAACAGTTCTTTTGAACTACCAGTAATGATAAAGTAGAGTATGCGACCAGCGAGTTACTAAAAGCACTTTTCTGTCCGCCCCTCTCCGAACCGAGCTTACGCCTTTCGGAGTACTCGGCTCTCCAGTGTTTACATGGCAGTGTTAGTTCTTTGGGTTACACGTCCAGCATGAATATCCATGTGACATTGCTGACATACGACTAAGGTTTTACGTTCTCGTGCTGCCATAATTTGAACCCAATAAGGCGGCTTTGTTCTCCCTTTCTTCTGTAAGTCTTTTAACGCTCGGACGTGATGTACTTGGACATTTTCTTGTGAACCACAAAGTTCACAGGTATTTGCCATCAATCTACGTTCGAGTTCGGTTCTTGGACCATCTATACGTAAGGGAGAATCGTTTAAGACTGCTTTCATGTTCCGTTTCAGGGAAATTCCTCCCCAATTGGCTACCAACGGCTTTTGACCTTCAGGTCGTTCAACCGTTACTTGCAATCCCATATATGTACCATTGCGAGTTTGAAGTGTAGTTTGGTAGCGACGGTATATCTTCTTAACGCTAATACGCAGTTTATGTGCGAGCGTTTGGGTTAATGACCGTTCCATCACCCACTTCAGGCGGTTGAGTTGGTGTAGGTTATTGCTCAATCGGTAATACTCTACGATTCCTCGAAATTCATGCTGATATTGAGCCACGATGCTAAAAACAGAATCGTGGATTAATTCTGCACGGTGTATCGGTTTACCGTGGAGCAAGAAACGGGCGCATTTACTTTTCACAACATCTGGAGGTACTTTTAAACCGATTTGCCCATTGATACTGCGGTGTCCCCGCTTATCAAGTTTTTGGTTATTGTTTAGTACCACAATGTCGTAACCAAGGAAACGAGCAGCTTCTGTTCGTGCATGAGAAATTAGTGTTTTAGCTTCAGATAATTCAAGTTTGAGATTATTTCTCAGAAAATTACCTATTTCACCCTTAATTTCTTCTGCTTCTTGCCGTGGACCACTAAAACCAATTAGCCAATCATCAGCATAGCGGACGTAACGCAGGCTTTGGTAGTTTGGGTCTTGCGGGTCTAAAGAAGGAACTTGCTGCATTAATCTACGAGCAGCATTTGCTTCCTTTAATAAACCCTTCTTTTTCAAACGTAATCGTTGCCCTTGTAATCCTTGCCATTCCCGATTGGGTTGGCGTGCTTTACCACGGTTATATTTTGGAATCAGTTCTTCAACAACAAATTTATCAAACCTGCTTAAGTATATATTCGCAAGAATCGGGCTTAGTATCGCACCTTGTGGACTTCCACTTAAGGTTGCATTATACCGCCATTCTTCCAAATATCCGACTCGAAGCAGATTTTCTATTAACCTTAAAAAGCGGTTATCATGTGTTTTCTCTCTCAGTATATTGAGGAGAATTGTATGGTCAAGTGAATCAAAGCATTGAGCAATATCCCCTTCGACAAACCACTTTGTTCCTACCCATTTGCTATATATTTCACTCAAAGCTGTGTGACATCCGCGGTCAGTACGGAAGCCGTGAGATGTTGGGCTAAACTGTGGTTCGTAATACGCCTCTAGTATTAGACGAATAACTTCTTGCAACAGTTTATCTGACCAACGAGGTATGCCAAGTGGACGCTTTTTTGAAGAATTTTTCTTCTTAATATGTACGCGACGTGCGGGCATCCATCGATACCTTTCATAACGCAGGTCATGAATGATAGTATCAATTTTTGCTCTAGACATTCCATCTACGGTTTCGTCCGTTACACCTGGTGTCAACGAACCTGAGTTGCGGTAGATTCTACCGTAAGCAAGTAGAAATAAATCGGGGTTAAATAATTGTCGATAAACATCTTCCAGTGGCAGTTCCCGCTTTCCACGTTCATGTATAATTCCCAACACAGTTTCGGCTTTTCGCATCTCGCGTACCTCTCTGCCAACCGTTTCGTAACACCTGTCACCCTTCCCCATGTAGATGGCTTTCCCATCCTCTGAGTACTATGGTGATGACCTTACCCTGTACCTCTCGGTACGTCGGGTAATCCCACTTTTCCTAAACGCTAGATGTATCGAGTGTAACTTAGGTGCCTTTTCCGTTTCCTTAAGTAAGGTCGTTCCTTACCGTTCACCGTGAGGAAAGTTTAGGTGGCGACGATTTAACCACCAGTACACAGTGACCCCGCGTTTGAGACGCTGTAATCGGGGGATGTACGCTTACATCACTGGAAACTGAGGTTTGAGCAATTCGGCTCTCACCATATCACACGGGTCTTGCAGAACAAAGTTATAAGCGTCTTCTAACTTTTTCCGCTTTATCAACATGCTACTCTCCCCTCTAGCTTTCGCCCTGCCGGTAAGTTGTTGACCCAGAGGTCTTCTTTTCCTAACCTCTCCTCTTTGTAAGAGGTTTCTAACGCCTGACTAAGTGGCGCACATCATCAGCATATCTTATGAATCCAAAGGGGCGTTTGTAGGAAGTTGCTAATACCTTTGGTTTACCTTTATTTTTACCTTGTTTGTTAAAAACGAGGTTGCCATTTTTGTCTTTTTTGTAATGTTCAATTTTGTAAGTCAATCTGTTTAAATATTTCTCAATTCCATAATCAGCAATGTTCGCTAAAAGTGGAGAAATAATACCACCTTGTGGTCAGGGCAAACGCATCTAAATTTTAAAGGTGCAGGTGCGCAGTAAGGGCGCACTCGGCACCGCCGGTGCGATACGCTTTAGCGTCGCCCTTCGGGCTATCGTCAACCAAAAAGTATTGCTCCTTCTGTCTGTGGTAGCCTAAAAAAATCAGGATGGGCGCGGAGTCGTTAACAGTGAAGCTGAAACGCCCCGCAAGCAATTAGAGATTACTTTATCGATCTTGAAGACCCCCGAATTGAGCGTACAAAGCGACATCAGCTAATCGACGGCCCGCACGATTGCGATTTGTGCAGTAATTTGTGGAGCAGATTCATGGGTAGCAATTGAGACATATGGACAAGCTAAAGAAGAATGGTTAAAGCGTTTTTTAGAACTGCCAAACGGCATCCCATCACATGATACATTTGCAAGAGTATTTGCTCAAATTAACCCAGAAAAGTTTCAGGAATGTTTTTTATCTTGGATAAAATCAGTTGCAATTCTAACAAATGGAGAAGTGATTGCTATTGATGGTAAAAGTTTAAAACATTCATATAACAAAAAAGCTGGTAATCGTGCCATAAATACAGGGTAAGCGCATATAGAAATGTGTATGAGAATACAGATTATTTAGGAAAAATATGGATATTCAAACATATTTGAGTATGAAGTATGTCAAATAGTACGATTGAAACTAAGACATCTACTTTTAATCAGGGATAATCTCGTGGCATCCGGTTTCAAATCTCCATCAAAAGAGACTAAAAGCTCCAAGGCTTTGAGTATAGCTAATGCAGCCGTTTTAACAGAAAGAATAGGAGAAATTTTTAGCGAGGTAGAAGACCCACGTGTTGAAAGAAAACGTGTTCATTTATTAACAGATATTTTAATAATTGCGATACTCTCAGTGATTGCAGGAGGCAAGAGATGGGAGGATAGGTCTAATTATGGGCTAAGTAAATACGAATGGTTGGAACAGTTTTTGATTTTACCAGAAGGTGTACTGATTTATTAACAGTTACTTCTTGGTTGTCTGACCATAAATTATTAATTAAAGTTGGTGGTAGAAATCGGCTATGTAAACTAGTGGATAAGACCGTATCAGCAGTAAATGTAGACCATCTAGCTCTATTGATTTTAGATAAATATCAGCGTCGGCAGTTACTTTCGGTAAGCAATCAAATTCTTGAGTTAAGTTATGATGCAACATTATCTGTTCAAGAAGTATTAGAGCAGTCCGAAAGTAAAATTTTTCATTTAACAGCAAATAAGTTTTCTGAATTTAAACCTCAATTAATCAGTGATTGTCTTCATGAAATATTTCAAGATTTAAAACAAGAATACCAACCAGGATTTTCCACTGGATTAAAAGATTTAGATGTATTAATTGGGGAGTTAAATAAAAAAGATTTAATTATAATTGCTGCTAGAGCATCAATGGGTAAAACTTGGCTAGGTTCTTACTTTGCAAAGTATATTGCAATGCATCAACAATTACCTGTTGTTTTCTTTTCTGCTGAAATGTCTAAATTGCAATTAACTAAAAGATTTTTAGCAATTCATTCGGGTATTGATTCTACTAGACTAATTCGCAACCAAATATATCGTTCAGAGATGGATAAATTAAAACAAGCTTTGATTACTTTAAACAAATTACCTATTATCATTGATGATACACCAGCTAGTATTCAAAATCCTTCACGTATGCGTTCTGTACTGCGAAGAATTAAGTCAGAAAGAGGTCATTTAGGTTTAGTTTTTATGGACTATATTCAAAAACTTGGCGATAGAGCAGCAGGTAATAGAGCGCAAGTTGTGGGTCAATTGTCTGGAGCCTTTAAAGATATTGCTATCATATTTTGATGTTCCATTTGTAGCTTTAGCTCAAATTAATAGAAGTGTGGAAAATCAAACCAATAAGCGTCCAACAATGGCGGATATAAAAGACTCAGGGGACATAGAACAAGATATGGATATAGGATTACTTCTTTATCGAGATGAATACTATAATACTCACACCTCTTTCAAGAGAATTATGGAAATTAGTGTTGCAAAAAATCGTAATGGCGCTACAGGAATTTGCAAAGTATTGTTTGACACTACCGTAGGCACTTTCAATGATGTTGAGTCATCTGATAACTGCGATAAAATTTGACGTTGTAGAAAAAGATAACAACGTTAAATGATTGCTATATATACGTTGTAGATATTATAAACGACATAACGTCCGGGTGGGACTTGCACCCACATCCTTGAAACAGTTACAGATTTCGGGATTTCTCCCGCGAATCCGCCTAACTCATACCTCGGTATTTTCTACCGACTCCTAGTTAGAACGAGCCGCACAAACCGTCTTCACGTCCTTCATTTAACCAATTGACCAACGCTGGTAAATAGAATGTCGGTAGTTCATCCAAAGCAACAATCAAAGGGTCACTACGGGGAACAGTGCGGGTGATGTTGCGGGTTACAATCATATGGAGAATTGCTGTAAGTAATGGACTGACAATATCTCTGTTGTTTCTATCCAATCCAAAAATGATTAGCTGTTTTCCATCTAAATCTAAAGGTAGCGTTGTTTGACCGCAAAATGCACCGACAAAATCCCGTTTGAGAAAGCGTTGAAACATCCTTTGTGCTGTACCAATAATTGATGCAGCAGTTTTTTCTGAATCTTTGACGCTGATTAATTGCGATAATGGTCTAGAAGTCCAGACTTTTAATTTTTCCTTTGAAGCTGTTTCGAGTCTAGCTGCTAGATTTGGTAAGGATAAAATAGCTTGAGCCATCATTAAATCACAATATTTATCTTCACCAGTCAGAGTTTTAATAGCTTTAGTTACAAGTAAAATTCCCTCAACCAAAGAATCTCCAGCTTCCTCGAAGAACTTATCGCTGCTAGCATTTGCACCCCTGTCAAAGTTACGGGAGATTACTTGAGTAAGTTGTCCTGCTGCGATAGCCGAAGGCGGCTCCTAAAGGAGGATCGCATCTTCTTCATCCCTTAATAAATCCAAAGGATTACAGGTTTCACTTTCATCAAACCCCGGTGCAAATATTCTTACGGAATAATCCCGCTTCATTGCATAAGCTACAGCTCGTTTAGTTTGTGCTGGGAACTTAAAATCGTAGAGGAGCATGGGAAAACTTTAGTCAAAAGCACTACGGACTAAGGGATCTATTACGGAGAAAGTTTTACCATAACCAGCTGCACCAATAACAGCTATTCCTCTTTGAGCATCTGGTACATAAAGAAAAGAGTTGAATTAGAAGAAAGAAATTTCTGATTAAGAGTTGGTTTAGTTTTGAGTAAACCTTGAGAATGCCATTGTTTTTGTAGAGCATTCCTAATATACGAGGGAGTTCCAACGTACAATCCCACAGAATTACGAATCGGTTTAGATATCTGTTTCTTTGCTTTTTTGGCTGCTTGAGATTTTTCTCGACTACCACCCCAATAGCTAGTAGCTACTTTACCCTTGTAATTACTACCAGGATTGTTTTACCGACCGCCAAGTCGTTATTATCTTTATTGATCTTCCTTTAGGCAAATTTGTCAATTAAATTCATATAAATAGATTTTTTGGCGAAACTATTGCAAAAGCAAAATAAGTTTGCTATATTCTTTAATTGTGGGTAACAAACCCTGCCGGGATAGCTCAGCTGGTAGAGCAGAGGACTGAAAATCCTCGTGTCACGAGTTCAAGTCTCGTTCCTGGCATACAAGATGAAACCCCCAGCAGCCAACGCTCCTGGGGGTTTTTTAATGCCGCTAAAACCCCGTTTCAGCGATTCGAGGGGTGTCGATTGGGTGTAAATTTACCCCCACGTTGGACATTTTTGGACGGGTTTGGACAATTTATTGGGGTAAAGTTGGGGTAAATCAGAGCGCGCTGATTCCAAGTCCAGCAAGGCAATGGAGAAACAAGCTAGCAGTTTCTCTTTGTCTTCGTTTGTAAGTTCAGGAGTCAATTGTGGGTTCCCAAAAATCTAGGACTAAAGCAAGTAAAGGTACTGTCCAAATCAAAACTTCTAATCAACGTTTACAGCTAGTTTTTAGTTTTGGGGGTAAACGTCATTATTTATCAACGGGTTTTACCGATACCCAAGCCAACCGCAAGCTGGCGGAGATGAAAGCCAAGCAGATTGAGTTGGATATTCTGTGCAATAACTTTGATATCACTTTGGGAAGGTACAAGCCGCAGTCTCAGCAAGATATTTTTACACCATCGGCTTCTGACAAGGAGACTTCCCCAGAAAGTTATGTTTCTTTAGCTGACTTGTGGGACAGCTATACCGAATATAAAAAGTCAAGTTTATCCCCCAGTACTTTGGCGAAGGATTACAAGAAAATTTATCGCTGTATTAACGTGCATCTCCCCGTAAAGACTCTGGATAAAGCTGTGGCGATTCGCGATTGGTTAATTGCGAATAGAAGCCCCTTATCTGCCAAAAAAATCATGACTCAGTTTTGTGCTTGCTGTAATTGGGCTGTGAAGTCCCAATTGATTGATGACAATCCGTTTGAAGGTATGGCGAGCGATATTAAGCTACCCAAGGGTGATTCTCAGGAAACGGATATCAATCCTTTCAGTGTTGAAGAACGCGATACGCGAAGCGTGATGCCTTCGGCATATCGCATTATCGAAGCATTCAAAGAAAATCGTTATTATGCCCACTACGCGGCACTAATAGAATTTCTTTTTATCACGGGTTGTAGACCATCTGAAGCTGTAGGTTTGCAGTGGAAGCACATAAGTAAAGACTTTACCTACATTCGGTTTGAGCAAGCTGTGGTGATTTCTGAATCAGGATTAACTTGTAAACCAGGTTTGAAGACGCAGAAGAAGCGAATTTTCCCAATTAATAATCGTTTGGCTAGTTTCTTAAAATCAATTCAACCAGTTGAAAAGTCTGGTGAAGCGAAAGTTTTTCCCTCACCGGAGGGTAAGTGGATAGATGTGCAAAACCTTGGCAGACGAGCTTGGAAGGCTATTCTGGAAAAGCTTGATGATGTAGAGTATCGGAAGCTTTATCAAACTCGACATACGTTTATTACAATGGCTTTGAAGAATGGGGTGGATGTGAAAGATTTAGCCAAGATGGTAGGTAATTCGCCGGAGATTATTTATCGGCATTATGCGGGGCAAAGTCGAGAGCTTTTCTTGCCGGAATTTTAGGAGTTGGGGAAAGTGATACTCACTATAAAACCCATGTCGTAGTTATTAGTGAGTATCATTTAATTCACCAGTCAAATAAGCAAATAAGGCTCAAAATTATCTTAATTGATTCAATTTTTTAATACGTACCTGACAATTAGCCATAGCTTATCAATTTCGGTTTGTCCATCTTGAATGGTTAATTTCCAATTTCCCATTGGCAGATTATTGTCTTTGATGACAAATGATTTCATGTTTGCTGTAACTGCTACTCCTTCTGTAAATGACTCTTCATTTAAAACTAATTTGGAGGCTGAGAGTTCAGCATTTGTAAATAAATAAACATCAACAGCCGGGATTTGATCTACTTTGCGTCCTTTAGTAAAAATAGGCAGCCGCTCATGCAGATTGTTCAGCATTAGTACTCGCTCAGTATTGTCAGTATTAGGCTGCATAGCTTTATACCACTCACTGGGAAAATCGTGTTTTAGGTCGAAAGCAGCGAACAAGCCATCTTCACGACTTAATTCTTCTACACTCTTGATATATTCCTGTACGGAACTAGCAGCAGGGACTTTGAGCTTGTCTCCACCATCCAAGGCTGTGTAACGTATATGCACAATCACATCTGAGATAGTATCATAGTCAAATTGTCGGAAAGTTTCGGGTAGTTCAACCCGCCATTTACTGATAGCACCCGCTCCCTCAAAGGGAATGTAGCGCTCGTCTTTAAAGTTAAGTTCAAATACCCCGCTATCGTTTTGTCCCGAACTAACCGCAATTGAGGTTATTGGTACATTAACGGTGCTGAAGCGCTCATCTGTTGCATCTGTTTTTTCTAAGTAGTCGTTTTTATCCTTGGCGATCGCACTTGTTCTGAACTTATGTTCTAATAGGCGCAGTGTACAATTAAGGCTCGTATAAGGTCCCACAACACAGGGAACTGTCAAAGCAACGGATTTAATGCGGCGCATATAGTGACCGGGATAATCCATGTCAAATAGCACTTCTGGTAAAGTAAATTCGCATTTTCCTGTTTCTTTGAGTTCAATCAGTCCTAGGGGGTTAATTTGCCGTAGTGAAACATGTTTGGTGACTTCGTAATCATAGCCCCGTTTTTCTTGGTAAGCAGCTTCGAGTTGTTTTAAACCGATGTATAACCGCTCACCCGCAAGTAATCCGTCGTGGGCAGTATCCCAATAACCAAATTGGATAAAGTTGGAAGTTGTTAATCCACGCTCGAAACGGAAGACTTTTTCTGCTTTCTTCGCCAGTTCGTAGGCTAGCGTGTAAGCTTGGTAGTAGAGTGTTCTGACCTGCCCCTCCATCCAAGTGTAGAGTTCTTCATTAGTGTATTTGTTACGCAGGAATTCTTCTACTTCTGTGGCGTTGTCAATTTGTTTTTGCTGGTTGGTGATTTCCTGGTTGGCGATATTGATACGGATTTCCTGGGTCAGAATCTGCTTGTCAATATTTTTGATTTCGTATCCTGCAATGTTGGTTTGTTGGATGCGATCTTGCAATTGACGTAGGAAACCGCTTTTACGAGAGGCATTAGTTGAAGAAAATGATAATTTCCCTGCATCAATCTGCATTTCTCTCGCTTCTGCTTGAGTAGCGCTACTTAGATTTGAACCTCCAAAACCAGTTGAAGCACCAAGTCCCAAGGGTTGAAGATTTACAGATAAATTAGGTATTACGCTCAAAATACTAGCTAGTTTTTCTTTTTTCCCAATTTTTTCTTGCTCTTGAGCTGCTTCAGCCGCTTTATCCATTTCTTCTTTCTCATAGCTAATCAGTTTCAGTTCACTTTCATCAACTGGTTGTTTAATCTGGTTAGCGAGTTCGCCAAAATCGGTATTACTATCTGGCACTTTACCCAAATCCTCACCAATGAGTTGCAGGTAGTGCTTTAAGCGATAAACAGGACTCTTTCGGTTTTGTTGCAAGGCATTTAAAGATTTTCCAGCTTCTTCTAACTGCTGCTTTTTCACTTCCATAAGCAGGTTATGCATGGTGGTTTCGTGTTTTGCGCGCAGTTTGGATAATGCTTCTGCATCTTGTTTCTCTTTTGCTGACAGGAATGCATTACCCATTGATTTTAGTTCGCCACATAGTTCTAAGGCTTTTTGCAGCAGGTAATAGAAGCGATAATTTGGCATCGGGCTATTTAGGTCATTCAACACGGTTGCCAAACTAAGTCCTTGAGCTGCAGCTTGTACTAATAATGCTGGATCTATTGGTGGCTCAAATAATGGTAGTTTGCGAAATACACCTTCAATGTTTTGACAGTTACGAATTTTGAACAAGCGGTCATCGATTGTATCGCGCAATCCTCGCAATTTGGGATTATCAGGAATACAGAAATAAAGAGTTGTAGCAAAACCAAAGATATTCGCAAGTCCCACAACTCCATTACTTACACCAATAGGAAATGGGGTTTGATTGCTAAAAGGAAACGCCAATTCCAACTCTACCATTGCGTTCCCAAAAGCGTCCCATTTGTCCAACAGCGAGTTATAAGTCTGCGGTTGAAATTTGCCTCGCTGGGGAATTTTTTGTCCCCTTGGTCCGTAGATATGACCAGCTAATACATAAAGTTGCGTTGCTTGATTAAGGGTTTCGATGGTATCCTGCCGGAATAAATAATCGCCCCAAGCAATGAGTATTTCGATATATTTCATTACCACCCACTTCATGTAAGCAACGGGACGCGATCGCGCAATAACATGGGGTTGAAATGGTTTATCTCGCCATTCGTTGATTTGCTGATTTGGGGTATTATCAGGGGTGTTGGGTTGTAATCCGATAAATAATTTTTCCAGCACATTCTCAGCATCAACTTCCTTGAACGGTGCAAATTGCCAGAAACGCTTGTCATCAAAACCTTTTGCCAAGGGATTGAAAACGTAGTGGCACATTTTTAGTGCTTGCTCAAACTGCTGTGATTTCAGCAAGCGGTCAACCAGCAACATTGGAGCATGAAAAGCACCTTCCCAGTTATATAGAGAGTAAGACCGTTTTAACTCATGGTAAATTTTTTTACCACTGGGGCTTGTTTCATATTCTCCATACGCATCATCAGCATCCACCACACTGTTAAGATAGTAGCTAAATAAAGCATCTAGGTTGGCGGTCATCAGTTTACCTAAAAGTTCGTTGGCAAATGGATGATAGAAATTCAGTTCGCTAGAAGCTGGATCTATTTTGATAACCCCGCTTGTCGATGCATCTTTGAAATAAGGTGCTTGATTAAAAATTTCTGGGTCGTCCCTATTTTTGGCTTGGATAGAGTAAATGTTGTTGCCACTGTCATAATGGAAATCTCTTGTAATGGCAAATTCTCCAATCTTGACCGTTTTGCTAATTTGACTGCCTGTAAACTCAAATGCATTCGGTAAAGTACCACCTTGATGAATGACAATAACAACGCGAGGACTTAACGGATCTGTATCTAAGCGGGGAATAAATTCATAAGAACTAATATCTGGTAAGGAATCATCAGTAGTAGGAGGGTTGGGATTGTAAATAGCTTCAGACGAAATTTGCTTTTGCGTCCATTTTCCATTGCGGTATTCGCTCCAACCCATCTTGATTTCCCAATAGTCGATTGGTTGTTTAATAGTGGCAGCGTCTTCTCCATTTCCATCTTTTACTGTCCCACCTTCTACTTTTATTTCACCTATTGGTTGGGGTCGAAGCTTCCTCATAAACTGTGGGAAGAAAATCAATAATCGCTGATTCCAAACAACTGGAATTAAGAATGTTCCATTCTTTTCAATAGTCCCATCTTCTTTATTTTCTTTATCGTAACTGGGAATATCTACTTGTATTTTTTCCCAGGGATACCAATTTTTTTCACCTAGATGAAAATATCTATAATAGAAAAAGTACGGTGCATTTCGTGTTCGAGAAAAGATGTGTAGCTTGCTTCCTTCCTCGTCGAGAAATAGTCCCACTACCTTCAAATTTGCAACTTCATCTACTTTGAATAAGTAACTTTTCATTGCATCTTGAACAGTTCGGGTGTTGATGTCTTTTTGCAATAATTCCGATTCCAGTTCTTTGTAGAATGGACTTTTATCGTCCCGAAGTTCGGGTTCAATCCAGTTTTCGGGATATAGGAATACTTTACGATTAGCTTCCCAAATGCGATATCGCTGCATCCACTCCCAGCGATCGCGATCGAGTACATCGTTCTTCACACCATATTTTTCTTCCAACCCCAGAAAACACCGTTGGATAAATAACTGCACGCTGGAAATCGCCTGTTTGATGCGAGATGTTTCCATACAAGCATCCATCTGCACGTCAATTAGGAAAAATTCAAATAAGCTATCAGCATCAACAACACCCCAGTCTATTAAATCTTGCTGCACCAGTAGATAGGCAATAAGGGCTAATTTTTGATGTTCGCGCAGTTCGTCGTAGAGGGGTTTAACCACCTGTTCCCAATCTTCTTGTTCGTAACGAGCGCGGATAGCTTTGCGGATTGATTCGGCAATTTGGTGACACACCCAAAACTTCGATGTTGGTTTTGCCCACTCAAATAATTGGTTAATATCAACAGCGATTTTATCGGCTACTACTAATGCGTGTTGCAGCTTAATTAAATTTATCTCGTTACGGAAAGCTTCTGCGTATTCTAGGTCAAAATGTTCGACTTTGAGCAATTTTTCAATATTTTCTTGCTTCCATGTGGTGACATCAGCTATTTTCTCACTCAGTTTTGTTGCATCGGTAGTTTTAGTAGCCCACTCAAATAAATCCAGTAAGTTAGTTTCGGTTTTAGGTAAGCTACTGCGGAGAGTAGTATATGCCTGTAGTCGTAACCAATGTTTTAGGGTAATTGCATTAATATTAAAATTATCAAAATCATCAGCGTGGGTTTGCCAATAAGTCACCTCATCCGCACTCAAAGTAAAGCCATTGATGACCAAAGCAGCTTTGAACAATTTGATAAATACTTCTTCTACATCAGACCCTTGCGAGTAATCGGGTAACAGTGCGGATGTGGGAATATTAGCTTTGGCTAAGGTCGCTGTTTTCCATTGAATGTGTTCGGGTTGCTGACCGCTTACTTCTAGCCAGTATAATTTCCCTGCTTTTAATTTTGATGTGGGGTCGGTTGACCAAACGTTAGAAGGGTCTTCTTGCTGGTATTGGAAGGGAATTAACTCACCATCTAGCATTAGGGGAGACGGTTGAGTTTCACTGGTAGCAACAAATGCATAGGCTTCGTTTGTCGGTGGAATTAAGTAGCCTTTCCAATTGCGATCGCTTGCTCCTGGTTGAACTTTAATTTCTTCGAGGATACTTATGGCGGATTGATTCGATGTCTCAGCAATGAGTAAATTTGATAACAGTACGTCTGTTACATCTGTTGGTAAACTCATTGCACTTGCTAGAGTATCGATAATCAACCGATGTGCTAAATGCTTCCGTAAGAAAGGTAGAAAATTATTCAGGAAGTAGAATCTTTTATCGAGGGCTGTGTCACCATCGGGTGGAAGAATGTCACCCGCAAGTAATTTTTCTTTTACCTCTGCCGAGTTAGGGAAAATACCGAATAATATATCATTAAAGATATTTTGTGGCTGTTTGCTAACCCGATCTATTGCTTTTCCCCAATTTGGATCGCTAGATAATGCTTTCGCCTGGGTTTTTTCCTCTTCGGTAAGAATACCCGTTACCTGGAGTCCTGCACTAGGTGGAGTTGCGTCTTTTTGATAGCTGTATTTGAGTTTTTTGGTAAGGGTTTTTTGTGACTCTGGAATATTGATTGTCAGGTTCAAGGGTGCATTCGTAGCGTAAACCGTTGTCCCTTCCAGCAAACTGATAATTTGCTCTACTAGTGATGATTCAAAAAATAAGCCAGTTTTGGCGCGGACTAATTCAGATATCGCTTCTTCTTTTTTTTCTTCTGTTATGTTTGGGTGGTCACTATCAATTGCATTCAAGCCATCATAAAGTGTCTTAGTAACTTGCAGAATAGTTCTCTGGGATGGTGCAATTGGACGCAATTTATCATCGCGATTTTGAATAATGTAATTGAGTTGGTGGAAATTAAATCCCGCATCCTCCATTTTACCCCAGGTTTCCAGTAGGGAGAGCGTATTCCACGCACTGGGGAACGGGTTGCCAAACAGTGCGATCGCCTCTGCTAGGTCTGCTATTTTAATATGGAGGATTTTAGCTAGTAAACTATGGCGATACAGTACCGATAAGTTGGGTATCGTTAATTCATCGGGTAGTTGGGCATAAGCAATAAGTGTGGTGATATCATCGGCTTTCAGCTTCAGCGCAGCCATCAATACAGGTAAATGGTCAGTAATTTTCGCCGATTGTGTTAGGTAATTACCATCTGCATCTGCTTTAAATACCTTGTCAATTCCCAGTAAATTATGGGTTAAAAATAAACGCGAGTACAGCGATTTTTCCCCAACGGTGCTGATATTAGCCCAGAAAGTCAGCAACTTTGCTAATGATAATCCCGTTTGATCGAGTAATTTTTGGACAGCTACTAGCTGATGCAAAAAATCTGGGGTAATTTCGTAAGTTACTTCAGGTATGTCGGGACAATTCCAATTATCTGTAGGCTCCTCACCACAACCATCATTATCCCCGTTATTGGTAGTACTGCTACAGTCATCAGTAAAAACATCAAAACCAACATAATCACAATTATCAGGATTTTCTGGTATTTCCTCGTTATTTGTTGTTAGGTGGACGGAAAGTCCAACTAGTGATTTGTCAGTTTCATCAACCGTCCAACCAAGTTTGCGCCAAAGTCGAATAAAACGATGAATGCGATCGTATTCTTCTATTTCTAAGGATGTTCCATCTAAGTGCAATAATCGAACTTTGTCCAAATTACAGGTATCTGCTGTTGGTGTCCAATGCAAGCGTCCTTCTCGTCTATTCCAAAGTCCTTCCGTGCTAAGATAGGCAATTACTTCTTCATCACTTGCTTGATTTTTTATCTCCAGCCAATCAGCTCCAAACTGTTCAGAAAATGACTTACCATTAGTCAAAGTTACTGGACCCGCAATCAAAGCAGGTGGTTGGTTTTCATTAAAATCTAGAGTGGCCTCTATTCTACCAATAGGATTCCCATTTTCATCTACGATTGTGCCGTCTTTGTGTAATGTACCTACTGGTGATTCTTCTTCTGCAGATACTTGTGATAATGCTACTGGTGATGGTCTTTGTTGTTGTTTAAATAACTTACCTTCAATTGGCAGTTGTGGTCCTTCACCTGATTCTAAAACAATCAACTTACCAATTTTTTCAAAGTAACAGTACACCCATCTACGAAAATCTTTGGTTTCCAAACACCAATTCAGTTTTTGCTGCTGACATGGATCGGGGTGCAGCATTGCATAAAGCTGAGGAACAAACGGCTGAAAAGTTTCTAAAAATTGAATTAGTTTGGCAAATTTAACTTGGGGATTGGTACTGCTTGTATCCACCAGCGTTTGCAGAAAGCGATAGCTAAAGCGAATGCTTTCTAATATTGTCAGGGCTTTACCTTGGGGATAATTAGGATTAATAAACTGAGTTTTTAATAATTCAACTAAATCGACATAATTAATACCTGTACGGGGTAAAAATTGTTTTTTAACGAAGGTTAAACCCAATTTTTGGGTTTCATCCGTACTCAGCATTTCTGCTTCGGTTTTGTAGCCATAGTATTCATGAACTGGCTTAACACCAATGTTGTACTGATATTCTGGTTCGGTATGGGTCTTTTTCTGCGTGATGTCAAAATAGCGTTTTTCCCAAAATGCTTGTTTGGTGAGGATAATGTATTCCTCTTGAGTCATTCCCAAAAATTCTGCATCAACAGCACGGTTAAGTGTATTGTCATGTATTTTTTGTAGCTCAGTCTGCTCGTCAGATGTAAAAACTACATTTGTGCAAGTTTCGCTAACCGCACGGAATGTATCTAATAGTTCGTAACGACTTGTACCCAGATATTTGAGAAAAATTCGAGTGGCATCAATCGGCTGGTGGTACGGTAGCGTGAAGGGGTAAACTGCATTTTTGAGGATACAGTATGCTTCGTAATTAGTATGCTGGGGCTGGGCTAATAACTCGCTGGTGGTTTCGTCCTCTACATTGAATATCTCTAGCTTTGCTTGCTTGGGTACGTTTGTATCTGCCTGGTATTCGCCTAAATGCACCACAAAGCTTTCCATCACCTCATTTACGAGGTCGATGTAAGGTAGGACTGTAAAAGTATTTTCACAAGTGAGTTCCAAGCAACCTAAATCGGGACGACGACGGAACAGTTTTTCCAAAGGTGTACCAGCAATACCCTTCACGCCACTATTTGGGTTCTCGGGGTCGAGGTTATTATTCCGTAAAAATTGCAGTATTTCTACAAAGTAGGAAGCAGGGCTATATACAGAAAGGCATTCGTCGCATTCGCAGTAATCCATGCTACCGAACAACTCTTCCAGATTTAAGGGGACTGGGGATTGCTCATTTGCTAAGACTTGCATCTGCCCCATGCGTGCTTCTAGAGGTTGCCGACCGTCAATGATAGCCAAGCCAGTTCCCCGCACAGTTTCTCGCATTGCGACTAGGGCTTGTTCGTTACGGATGCGGTTATTAATGGCATTGGTATAAACTTGTCGTGCGCTTTCTTCTCCTAGCGTTTCGCTATATGCACTCAAAAAAGATGACTCAGGCATTTCCGCAACTTGAAATGCGGATTTTAGATTGGCATTAATTAATACAGGAATAGCTTCTGGAATAGGAGTGAGTGCTTGTACTCGTTGGAGAGTTTTTAGCTCGTCGATAACACCTGCATGGTTTTCTTCAGCAATACCTGTCAATGCTTCGGGGTTTTGTAGTGCTGTATAAACTGAGGTGTTACGGATATTAAAAGTTGGTTGGTTGTTGAGGAAATTTACTACACCTTCACTGACATTAGTATCTTCAATGGAAATTTCTGCATCCTGAACCATCCTTTGCAATACAGCAGTAGGTTCGGTTGCAAATAATTTATGACGCAAAGTAACGGCGAAGTTTTGTTTTTTCTCGTCATCATTAACTGCCATAAAAGTTCGTGGCACAACTTCAGGATTGACAAGGCTAGCAAGTTCTTCCACGTTAAAATTTAATGCCACATCCCGTAAATTATTTACATCTTGGTGTTGGGTTAGGGCTGTTACCAAAGGAATATTATCGTCCGACCAATCTGCTAGAGATTGAGCTAACGTAATTTTTTGCATCGCCGTTTTTGGCAAGCTTTTTTGCAAATTTTTAAAGGCTACCGAAATGTCACCACTAGCTTCCTGAAGCGCAGTTTCTATTGCTTGTTGGTGTTTGTTATTGGTAACAACTGCTTTGAGGGCGTTGATTCTGGTTTCAAGGTTGAAAGGTTGGGATGTCATGGTTTTTACCTGGATAATTAAACGGGAGATGGGTATAAATTTTTTAAGTAATTAAGTTTTGGTTGGAAGCGATCGCATTTATTAGGGAGCAACTCAAACTACGGGCTATTGTTTTTCGGTAGATAAGATTTTTGCTTAAGATTTTTTAATGCCTTATATTGAGTTGATATTTTCAGTGTGGGGTTAGTTGAAAATCAAATCATATGCCATTCCATAAACCTCATGAGGTGCGAATGAATAATAAAGACCTTGGTAGCCAGCACTGTAAAAACTAGCAAAACCACCAACGACTTGTGAAACTTTATTTCCTGCATCTTCAGATAAACCAACGTAATCAGCGGCTGCTTTGGTGGCTTTCACACTTGCCATAGCATGCGAAATCGCACGATCATATATCCCGTGATATTCAGCTATGCCTTGTCCTACATCAAAGCCTGCACGTCCGACATCGACAACATCTCCGACTGGTCCAGCAGACGTAATAAAAAGTTCAAAAGATGCTTCGCCGTAGTTCCCTTTTTCCGCCGCATTCGCTGTGGCTTCCAATCCAAAATATATTCCGATAACACCTAGCCCTTTACCTATATTTTTTGCTGCACTACTTAAAGCACCAACAACTTTGGCTTTTCTTGCTGCTACTTTTTCTGCCTTTTGAGCTAAACTTTCAGCTTCTTGTAATTGCTCATTGAGTTTGGCATTTTTTGTTACAACTGGTTTTCCTTCCTGGTCTATACGGTGTTCATCACTTAGACTAAAAAGATATCCTGTAGATTCTAGAATGGCCGCTATCCCTTTTTTTTGATCATCGATTAAGCCAGCCATCTTATATTGTTCTGTTGCTTCAGAGATGGCAGAACTCGTAGACTTTTTCTTCCAATTCCTGTTCTTTGGAGCATTCTTTCTTTGATCATTAGTTATCTTAGTATGTTCTTCTCCAGTTCCAGTTTCTAAAAATTGGGTAGGTGCATCTTTTGACTTATAGTCTATGATATTTTCCTTCGCAAACTTATCTTGAACTGGATGATGTCCCTGAATATTTTTCCCTCCAGTACGCTTATTTGCTTTAATTTTTTTTTGATTACGATACTCATCGATTGCATATCTAGCCTGCGGTTCAATTTTCTTTCCTATTTTTTCTATTTCCTGTGTCGTCATACCTAAAGTGGATACTGAGACTACATCCATTACAAAGTTACTTAACTTTTGAATAGATGTTCCTGAGCTTTTGCCATTTAAGTCATATCGAACAATAGGATTATTCCTTGCATAAACATATTGATTAATGCCATCTCCAATGCCAATTGGATCTGCTGCTGTCCACCGCCCTAACCAAGGTGCATAATACCTTGCTCCGTGATAGCCCAATCCTGTCTCCTCATCCCGCTCTTTCCCTGTATACCGATAACGCTTCAACCCCACCTCAGCCACACTACGCCCTGCCTGATACGCCGTAGTACCATAGGGATGATATTCCTCATAGGAAATCACCGCCCCATCCACATCCAACTCCAAACTGGCAGAACCCAAATGATTACTGAGCTGATAACGAATAACCGGAGTTAACAAAGTATCCCCATCTTCAACATCCACTGTCTTCGTTTCCACCAAAGCAATTCGTTGCTTATCATCCATCATGTGCAACGTCTCGCGCTCTAGCTTAATGTCACTCCCATTACTACTAAAATCACGATAAATCTCAAATCCACCCAGATAAATCCGCTCTTTTTTGCGCGTACCATTTTGCCGCTCGGTAACTTTCCGCACTCGCTGACCGCTAGCATCGTACACATAAAAGCTTGTTTCCGGTACTTTCTCCGGTGGTGGTGTATCATTCATAGCCTGACGAGAAGTTACACTCAACTCATCCTTATAATTCCAACCCATCAAACTCAGGTGCGGCATAATCGTCATATTACCGTGAGCATCATAGGTATAAGCCTCAGTCCTTTGTCCCACCGCAGTGCTACTCAAACGGTTATTTTTCTTCCCAGGTTCAATTAAACTCGCTTCGTTATAAACATAAGCACGAGTCCAATTACCATTTGTCGCTTGATGCATTAACTTTTCAAAGTTACCTACCGCATCATAAATATACTTTTCGGTATAATTTCGCATTGCTTGCCCATCACTAGGATGGGGTAAATTTACGCGAAACTCGTCGTTCCAAGTAGTTTCTGGTTGCCCAGCTTGCCCAATATGTTCGCGTCCAGTTGCCTCAATTAGTTGATAAATCGCATCGTAAATATAGTCACAGTGCGGTAATACAACCTGTCCCTTAAAAAATATTGTCTGCTGGGCATTGTCGCGGATGCGAGTGATGTTACCAACTGGGTCATAGGTATAAAACAAGTCTTGCAATGCCGCACTACCGCGTCTGGTTTTCAGATGAGTTAAACGGAAAGTTTTGTTGTCGTAGATATACTCGGTTTGTGTTCCATTGCCATATTCAATCTTGGTGCGCTGTCCTTTTGCGTCATAGTCGATGTTCGTGACGGGATGGAAATTTGCAGCTTGTGGATCGAGTAATGTTGTCGGTGACGCAGTTTCTCCCAACCAAACATCCATCCGTTCGAGTAAATTCGCCTCATTGTAATCGGGTTGGATAACGTTAATTTTAGTGTTGGGTTTGTCGCTATGGGGTGCAATTAACTGAGTTGGGCGATTGAGTGCATCGTAACGGGTACTGCTGCTAAACTTCTCCGTTTCTAAACCAGGATTATCCGACCAATCAGGAGTAGTTTTATAATCCTGCACTAATTGGCGGCTACTATATTCTAGGTTGCCCTTAAAGTCGAATGACTCATTTGTCACCACACCAGCACTATCGAAATGCTGATAAATCTTGCCGCGATGGTTTTTGACATCGCCCTGTGCTTCTCCATACACCGTTTTTTCCGTCAGTATTTCCGCCTCTGTACCAGCTTTGACGAATAACTGGGTGGGACGCTGTAAGGCATCATAGGTAGTCCGCAAAACGTGGTTACGGCTATCCCACATGTGGATGGGCTTACCTGCAACATTGTTGAGCATCCACCGTTCCCCAGCTTCCATACTCGCTTGATGAATCTGGTTGCCCAACATATCGTAGTCATATTTCATGACAATCCGATCTTTGGCATCAGTAACTGCACGCTGATTTCCTTCAATATCCAACTCCACACGGGTACGATATTTCTGGTCATTACCATTATCTGCAACAGTTAAAAATGTACGTCCTAATGTGTCGAAGTAGGCAATAGTTGGGGTATTAACATGTTTCGCTGCTTTTTCGGCTGCGCTTTTCTCCTCTGTTCCCATTGCCCCACTGATGCGCTGTTGATACCAGGTAGGTAAATAATCCTCATCTGGTAAGCCAGAGATAAATTCACCTACATCGGGGTCGGTTTTCGGGTCAATTGTCACCGTATCGTTAACATCAAACGTTGCTTGCTGCCACGGGTCAAAAACTACTTTTTCCCAAGTATGATTAGGGTGCAGCGTTGCCACCACCCGCTCCACTGGGTCGTAAAATAGTATACTGCTTACCCCCCACTGTTCGATGCCAAAGTGATGGGTGGAACTAAAGAAAGGTTCGTATTGGCGGACGGGTTTACCCTTATTGTTGTAAATTTTGGCTCCCGTCCCCACCCAACGGGGGTCAAGAACCGGCGAGTTTACCACGCTTGGATCGCGAGGTCCCGGTTCAGCTTGTACCTTGGTTTGAGCCTCCCTTCCAAAGCCATCGGAATAAACAAAACTCAATTGAATTTTGGTTTGTCCCCCACCTAAATCGCTAACATGGGTTTCACGGGCGATCGCAGCTGCACATACAGGGATGCGGTCGAGGTCATAAATAATCCGGGTGGTTCCCGTACCCAGATGTTGAATTCCCAAATTGCGGGGTTTCTCTGCCTCGAAAAAAGCTTTAATTTCCTCCTGGGTCAAATCAGCATTGAAACTATCAAAACTATCCCCCAGGGTTTCTGTTACCTTACCCATAACAGCAGTTCCCACCACCATTCCCAAAGCATCAAACACAGCCTGGGAGCGATTACCATTGGGGTCTATGATTTCTTGGGGTTGCATGGTGCGGTAATTGTTGCGAATCTGCACCGTATTATTAAGTGGGTCGGTGGTTTGAATCGGAAGTAAGTGATAGGTATCGTAGGTGGTGATGTAAAGATTACCAAACGGGTCTTGAATTTGTAGGGGTAAATAGAACTGATTAGGTTCAAATGCTTGCCGACCGGAAGGAATCCACCAACCACCATCTTGCTGTACGTATTTACCTTCGTTACTGAGTAGTGTACTTAGCTCGCTAGAATTAATTTTGCTACCGTAAACCTGAGTCAGCAGTCCTGGTGTAAATGCCAATTTAAAGCTTTCATAGGGCAATGCCAGAGAATCGATTTGTCCCAATGGTAAGGGTGTGGATTCAGTGGTATTGGCTGCACTGTCTTGGCGGTAAAGCGTTCTCACACGCTCAATCAACCGTTTTTGCAGTGTGCTGGATGTCGGAAGTGCTACTCTACGAGAAGCCGCGACTAGCGCGTCTATGTAAGCTATTTCGCTGGCAGTTGGTAATTGGGTGCGGATGAAGTCTAGGTTAAAAGGAATCGTGGAAGTTAAACCATTAATTTCGTAGGTGCGTGTTTCAATCGGTACACCAACTCGATACCAATTATTTTCATTGGGTTTATTAGTAACTTGATTTTCCGTATAGGTAATCAGGGTTTTTGCTTGTTCTGGATAAGCAGGGTTTCGACGAGGATAGGCAATCGCTACTGATTTTAATCCGTTACCAAATTCATCCACTTCAAGCGTCATCGTATGGGTAACACGGGGGTCTGCTGGGTTACGCTCGTAGTGATAATCGATGGTTTCGCGGTCATAGGTAAAAAATACCGCATGGCGGTTTGTTTGCTGTGCTTGTTCTAAGCGAATGTCATAATTTCGCTCGGAAACACTGTAGGGATGGGGTTGTTTATCCGAACCATCCAGGGCGTAAATTTCTTGACGGAGGATTCTGCCTTTGAGCGATCGCGCTGCTTCTCGTTCTTCCTCTGCGGTTAACCCTGTTGGTAAAATCGTATCGGGTAACAATGAAGCCGCAAAGGCTTGCTCGGAATCGTTTGGTTCTCGATAATATTCATGCTCAAACCCTTGGGAAATCTTCTCACGACCAACATAGAATCCGGTGTGAAACCATGTTTTGGTAAGTATGGGAGGCACAAACGAAGCTGTATCCACATTTGTAGCCTCGGATGATGTTTCACCCGACAAAATCGTGCTTATTTCCTCCGTATCCCATTGCTCCACCATACCAAAGCCACGGAATTCCCGCTCTACCCCATCAAAGTAGCCATGATGGTAGGCATAGCGTGTGACAAATCGGTTTTGGCTGATGCGATCGCAAGTCTCTACTCGCTCTACCACATGTACTAAAAATGGCAGCTTTGTAATCCAGGGTTGACCTGCAAACTTATCCTGTAAATAAAACTTTGTAGAAGGCGCATAATGAATAATAGTCTCTGCACCTAAATTGTTCACCGTTTTGATTAATAAATGGGGCTTTTGACCACCCATCAAATCAATGTAGCGCATGACACAGGAAGCATTACCCAGTAAAGGTGAAGACCATACCAAACAAGCAGTCCCATTACCCAACAGGTCGATAGCAGTGACCGATGCCACGCTATCCATCGTCGGAAAACTCCGTATTACCTGCTTTGCTGACCAACTGTTCCCCGACTGATTGAAGTAAACCTGAACTCCTTCACCGCTTAAGTAAAGAATATCCGTCGTCCCCGAACCATCAATATCCGCCAAAACAATCCGACGTTGATTAAAAATATCCGGCGCATCAAACCAGGGCGAATTATCCATCGTTACCTTCGCCCCAAATCGCCCATAACCAAGGTTAGACCAGTAACAGACCTCACCGTTACGAATTCGTACTATATCTGTCAATCCATCCCCAGATATATCTGCCAAGTAAATTGACTGGGTACTGTCAGCAAATACAATACGCGGTCCCTTCTCTTCATCCCAAGGTTGATGTACACGTTGTGCTGCCCCAAACCCATCTTCTGCAAGAGATGGATGCCAAACAAAGCAATCATCTTCCGTAATCAAAATATCGCTGTGTCCATCCCCATCTAAGTCAATAAATTTCAAATTTGGGTTATCCCAATCCAGTTTAGGTAAAGACTTAAAGGGAACAAATGATTCCCAACCTTCATTGTGATTACGCTCGTAAAAACCAGGAGACGGGCTGCGTAAACTGACTAAATCAAGTTGACCATCCCCCGCAAGGTCGAGAAACTGCGTACCATTATTTAGAGCGATCGCAGGTTTACTACCTACTAACTCAACTGGTGCAAAACTTGCCTCAATATGTTCTGAGCCATCAACTTGAGCAATATTAACCGGGCTGAGATTGCGCTTGTAAAACCACCCATTACCTTGCTCACTCAAAATTCCTGACAATCCTTCCCCATCCAAATCAACCCACTGATATTGTGTACCATCCATCCCTTGGGGCAAATTTTCCAAACTGCTGGGGCCAACTTCACGAACCATTTCATCAATCTGGGGTTCACTGTAGGTAAATTCCAATGGTGGTGGAGATTTTTGAATGTATCCCTCCTCGGAATCCCGTTTATAGCCCGTCTGAGTGACTGAAATTAGTTTGGAATAAATTGGATTGCGTGCATCTGTGGGATTTTCCTCATAGGAGTAGTTAAAATCCGTTGAACGTACCAAACAATCTTGCTTAACTTCTGCTTCATCCGGGAAGTGGTGAAACATTAACACCCGCTGACACAGCCGATAGGTGCGAACTTCAAAACCTGCTCTATAAGAAGAAAATGGGTCATTGCGGACAGACCACTCCCCTGAATCATCCGGTTTGGGATTCGTCTGGTCATGTTCGCCGTAATCAAACACCACTTCAAACAACCAATCCGCCTCCGCTAGGTCAGGTTGTACCAGTCGGGAAACCCGATTTCCGTATTTGATTTGCTTTAAATAAAGATTACTAGAACGAATTTCTGGGGTCCGATTACGCTCATGTACCTGCGTTGTGTCAACACCTTGGGAATTTTCTGCTTTATATTCGTAGAGAATAGCATTACCTTTATCATCGTAGCTTTCACAAATCAACCAACTAAAAATATGTGCTGGTTCATTAGGTTCGGCAATGCGGCTTTCAGCAGTTTTACCATAAAGCGTCGTAATATTGTCCTTAGAAATAGAACGCCAGTGCGTCTCCCCCGAATCCAATTGTGTCCAACATTCAATCCGAGCAAATAATCCTTCAATCCGGGGACGATACTTACGAATCCGATAGCCATCCCGCACAGTTTCATCTACAGTCCCATCAGCTTTTAGTACAGGCACCAAATCTTCTGCACCAGAAAGAATAAAGATATCCGATTCTTCTGAATCCCAGTAGCGAGGCAAACCTTTATCCGTCTTGCGTGTAATAGAAGGGAGCGACAAGTTCCAACCCAAACCAAATATGCCATTTCCAGCACCCGAATCATAGCTAACGGAAAGCTGTGGAGCAAATCCAGAACGACCGGGAGTTACAGCAATTGGTACTGACATCGAACCAGTTCCAGTCACGGGATTTGCTGCAAACTTCTCACCCATACCTTTAATTGCGCCTCCTCCCTTCGGTAAAGATACAGCCTGGGGAGGTTCAAAATATTTCTTATCCTGCTCTGTGGCTTGTTTAGTATCATTTTGGTTTGGGTGAGCAAGCATACATTTATCTCTATATAAATAATCAGTAAAAATACTTATACTTCATAGTTAATTTCTAGTTTTACAGGATTAAGGTTGGAACTTTTACCTTTTTTTCATTTCTTAGATAATCTTAATCCTAGTTTAATTTTCTTATACTAAGTTAAATTAAAATAAAATAAACACTTTTTATTGGTCTAAATAATTACACAAAAAATATAAATGAATTAGAAGGGGTAAAATTTCACTAGAATTTATAAAACAAAAACTTCTGCTTTGATAAAAGGCAAATTATTGTAATTTTCAATCGAGAGGCTTTTCCGTTCTTTGTTAATTATTGAGGTTGCAATGTGTAAATCGTATTTAAGAATAAGCAATAAATTTCTTAGACCAAAACCAAAGTTTTATTGATTAAATAATAGCATTTTGATAAGTACAATAAAATAAAATTAGTGAATTATTTTGTAACCCCATTGCATCGAAGGGAATAAAAAGCAATGGAGTATTCGTTTATTTTAATTATAATC
>JBCBQE010000004.1:0-29546 GCA_039820385.1 Cyanobacteria bacterium J06635_10 | reverse complement strand
TTAAAATCTTTTTTAATAAATAGTCTGTTCTTCCTACAGCAGAACGATGTGCTGTCCCTATCTTAGATTTACAAACAATTGTTCCTTCTAAAAGTTCAACTCGTTCGTCTTCATCAAAAATACCAGCTTCAGCCATCCGATGATATTCTTTAACCGTCCAAAGACGAAGATTAATTGTAGTTTCTGTACTTTGCATGGCTCTGATCAGAAATTTCAATACCTAAAGACATTCGGGTGCAACATCTCCACATTATGATTTTACAATATTAAATTATTCAGATAGTTAATCGCTCCACATCATCTATCTTGTTACCCCTTGAGGATAAATTCAATTATCACTCCCGGAAAATAAAAATAAAAGTGAACAACTCAAATCGCTTGATTTAATCAATGTTAGAGACTTTATTTTCTAAAAATAATAAAAATCGAAGTCCAAAAAGTTAAAAGTTAAGCCCACAAACGGTTACAGCACATGGCTTAACCAAAACTGACAAAAGCGTCTGAGGAAGACTATCGCTTCCTTATGAATGTAAAGAAATATTTCTGTTTATTAGGATAGGGATAGTCTCCTACTATAGCACAAAAAAAACTTTTGCACTCTTGTCTACACTTGTTTACCGCCAGAATAATGGGAACAGGATGCTGACGTAGGCAATCTGCGATCGCGGCGACTCAGTATGGTATGATCTCAGAGGTCAATTTTTTGTCTTGTCTGAATGGTTATTGATTCACTTGTTCCCTTGTGGAACCTGTCTAGGTCAGGAAGATAAAAGACATGGAAACCTTAATGTTGAATAATCGAGTAGATTAGTAGAGAGAATATCGACAGAATGACTAGAGTTTTTACAAGTGCTGTTGTCAATGCTCATATTGATCAAGTCTGGATGAAGATCAGAGATTTTAATGCTATGCCTAACTGGCATCCAGGTATTGCTAACAGTTACATAGAAAATGGTGAACCCAGCGATAAAGTTGGCTGTATTCGTAATTTCAATCTCAAAGAAGGGGGAAATATTCGAGAGAAGCTATTGGTTCTCAGCGACTTAGATTATTTATTTTCCTACTCAATTCTCGAATCCCCCATGCCATTAACGAACTATGTGGCAACATTTGTGCTTAAGCCAATCACAGATGGAGATCGAACTTATGCTGAAAGGACAGCAATATTCGACTGCGATCCCCAAGACGAAAAGCATCTGATTAAGTTGATAGGTGATGGTGCTTTTCAGAGAGGTTTCAACGCATTGAACCAGATATTTAATAAATAATGGAGAACCGTTAACATGGCAGATGCACATTATTGGATTGAGAAACTCAAACTCGATAAATTAGAAGAAATTGGCGGCTACTTTCGCTCACATCTTAAATCAGAAAAAACAGCCTCTCAGATAGCTGCTTCTGAAGGTGGCAACGATCGTAGATTGTGGGAAGTCAATTATTACCTCCTGCAGAATAATGATGTTACAGCACTTCATCAACTCAAGCAAGATGAAATATGGCATTTTTACGCCGGTAACCCATTGGCTCTTCATCTATTCCCCAATGATGGAAATTACCAGCAAATTAAGCTGGGTAGTAACTTGGACGAGGGTGAAGTTTTTCAGACAGTTGCAACCCATGATACTTGGTTTGGGGCGACAATGCTTGAACCAAATTCTTTTGCGCTAGTTGGTACTACTCTAGCGCCCGGTTGGCATCCAAGCGATTCCACAAAACCTACTCCTAATCAGTTGGGAAAATTGATGGAAATTTATCCGCAACATCAAGAGTTAATTAAGCGATTAACGCTCAGTATATAGCTGTAATTATTATATTAAATAAATCGTTGTAGAATAACATTTATGACTGTATTCTCATCACCCAATTTTAATTATGGGTATCCTACGCCGGGTCAACAGGAACTTAATAGTCAAGACATCATGAACCATGTCTTTTTTCTCTCCCCCAGTGAATGGAAAAAGACGCGAGAAGAAAAACAATTTGACTATATCGTTATTGGCAGTGGCTTTTGTGCTCTTGGCTTTATTGAGACAGTTCTCCAAAAAGATGATAATGCCAGAATCCTCCTCATCGAACGCGGGTCATTTTTCCTACCCGAACACGTTCAAAACTTACCGACTCCCTACCAAAAACTGTTACTCAAGCAGGCGTTAAAAACCTTTCCCTGGACTTTATCATCTAAAACCCTTAATCTTAATAAATATATTAAATGGCAACATGGGATAATCCCCTTTTTCGGAGGTGGCTCGACCCTATGGAGTGCCTGGTGCCCGGAACCGACAACAGAGGAAATGAAAGATTGGCCTCAAGCAACGATTAAGGCAGCGCAAGACTATTTCAAGACGGCGAAAATGTTGCTGAATGTGGTTGGAGCCAATGACGAAGAAACCGGAAATATCTTTGAGCACTGGCAAAATAAACTAACTGAGAGATTGAAAGAAAATCTTCAGGATATTAAGTCAGCCACCCGCATCGAACATGCTCAGATTGCCGTCGGCACTCCAACGATTACATCCTCTGACGTGGAAAAGTTTTCCACACCCGGGCCACTTCTAGATGAGGTAATAAAATGCCAGGAAGAAGCTAAAAAACGTCAGATTGATTCTCGACTGAGTATTGTCACCGAATGTGCAGTGACACGGATCTGGCAACAGGAAAACCAAGCAACAGCATTGGAAACAACCCGTGGAATGGTCAACTCGCTTCGCTCGAAGGAAGAAGGAAGAGCCGAAGGGCTTGGTCAATGTTGGCAATAGTAAAGTTATTTTAGCCATGGGGAGTATACCCTCAACAACCCTGGTTTTGAATTCTTTTCCACAGGCAAAAAATGCGGGTAAGCGGTTTACCGCCCATTTTATCAGTGCCATTGTTGCCCGTATTCCCCGAGAGGACTTTCTGGAAATCTTTGACTGGGAAGAAAGCATTAAAAATGATTTAAGGAAAAAAAATCTGGAGTTGGCAGCTATCTACTTCGCTGGCGTCGATCGGAAAACTCAGGGACAATATCACATTCAACTCTCAGCGATATCCGATCCTGACCCAACTAATAAGACTCACATTGATACAGCGGCTCGTAATATGCCGGATGTGGTAGCCACCGCCTCACCCAAGCAACTTGAGACATCCAAGGATTACATCGTGTTTGTCTGTGCGGTTCTGGGTGAACTATTCGATAACCTTGGTAACGGGTTGCAAAAAAATGATGGGGACGATCCCACAACCAATGTTACCCTACAAGTGTTGGAAACAGACAAAGACTTATCCCTGTGGGACACTATGGACAAAGCCACTTTTGAGGTTATTGAGCAGGGTTTGTCCCCAAAAGGAAAAGACCGAGTAGAATATTGGCACGGCGATCCAGATACGGGACAATGGAAGCGCGAACGCCACAAAATTCGTGTTCCTGGATTGGTGCACGAAGCCTCAACCATGTGGATTGGCGATGATGAAGAGGCTGTTGTCGGGTTAGATTATCGGCTCAAGGGTGTGGAAAACGTCTATATCACCGGAGCTTCACTTTGGCCCACTGGCGGTTCTTGGAACCCAACGTTGACCATGGTTGCCCTTGCCCAACATCTAGCCGATAACCTAACCGAACAAGCAAAGGAAACCAAGACGGGAGGTCAAATTAAATAAATAATCATAATCATTATATATAGATTGACTGGGCTTATCGCACTGCTGCTGCCCAGTCAGTATTTGAATGAAAAAACTGTCAATTTATTTTTATCAGATGGTAGTTAATAAGTAAATATTTATACATATAATCCTTATTGAAACAACAGTTTCTATGTCTAATGATGAGTAACCAATCCTTCCACATCATCTGCTTGCGTCGGTAAATCTATTGACAAAATTTCACTACCATTCTCGGTAACTAAAACATCATCTTCAATTCGGATTCCCCGGACATCTGCAAATTGAGATAAACGTGACCAATTGACGTATTTTGCAAAAGATTCGCGGTTTTGAGCATTATTTACGATCGCCGGAACTTGATAAAAACCCGGTTCAATTGTTACCACCATTCCCTGACGTAAAGGACGATTTAAACGTAAATAACCCAAACCAAAACGACCACTTCTTTCTCTTCCGGGTTCATATCCTGCTAAATCTCCCAAATCTTCCATATCATGTACATCTAAACCCAGTAAATGACCGATACCGTGGGGGAAAAACAAAGCATGAGCATCTACATCTACTAATTCTTCGACATTACCTTGCAAAATGCCTAAATCTAATAAACCTTGTGCAATAACCCTACAAGCACAAAGATGAATATCTTCGTATTCTACACCAGGAATTATTTTATCAATACAAGCATCATGTGCCGCTAGAACTACATCATAAATATCTCTTTGGGTAGATGAAAATTTACCGCTAACAGGAGTCGTTCGAGTAATATCCGCAGCCCAACCCATGGGAGTTTCTGCACCAACATCAGCAAGTAGTAAATCATTAGGTTGCAGTGAGTTTTCGTAATGTTCGTTATGCAATATTTCTCCATGTACGGTAACAATACTGTTGTAAGATGTAGTCATATTGTGAGCCACGATCGCCGATTCCATCGCCGCTCTGACTTGTGCTTCAGTTTTAGCTGTGGATGTGGCAGCCATCCCGGCTTTGTGGGCTTCTACGGTTACAGCTACAGCCTTGCGCATTTCTGCTAATGAGGCTTCGTCGTGAGTAAGGCGTAATTGGACAATAGCTTTAGCTAACTCTAAATCAATATTTTCCGGCGCACGTTGCGGTAAAACCCATCTATCTAATAATTGTGACTGTTGCGTCCATGAAGCTGCATCCTGTACGGCGATCGTTGCCGCATCTTGTAAATGTGATTCTAACTCTACCATTGGATAAGCTTCATCAGCACCAATGTTCTCAGCGATTCGATCGCGGCTTGGCATTTCTCCATGCCAAAGAGCACTACTTGCTGGGGCATTATCCATAAATAATTGCAGTTTACCAGCTGACAAGCGAATCACTGCATTTTCTAAAGGTAATCCGGCAAAATAGAGAAAATGACTGCTAGGGCGATGTCGAAAAGGGTTAGCGGCAAAATTACGGGGGCTACGGCTTCCGGACCATAAAATTGCCGGAAAGTCAATTAATTTAGCTAATTTTTCTCGTCTTTGACGTAGAATTTCTGCGAGAGAGTTGGAGGTTAGTATCATGATTTGATAACGTCGGGAATTTATACCATGTCGGTTAAATACTTATCATATCTGTGGAACTAAGAGGTAAGAGGCAAGAGGTAATCAAGAGTAGGATTTGCTATCAAGTCATATCTTAAATAATTGCCCAAGCCTGAATCCTTAGAAAGAATAATCGTTACAAGAAGAAATTGTATCCCCCTGTGGAATATTGGAAGGTATTTCTGCCGCAATAGGAATAATGCCTAATTTCTAACTCCTAACTATTATATTAATAATTGAAATCACGATTTTGGCGTTAAACTAATGTTTCCGAAACCGAAGGCTAGGGCGGGTGGTATTAAAGAGATCAACTGGCAAATCGAGGAATTACCAGGATTAAAACAAGATGAAGTTGATAATTTAAAAAATTGTGGTTTTACAACTACTTTAGCTCTCGTAACACAAGGGAAAACTTTAGAAGAAAAGTTGATACTGGCACACAAGTTACAAGTTCATGTCCAGTATGTCAAGAAATGGGTTGCTTTAGCGGATTTGGCACGGATTCCCAGCGTGGGAATCCAATATTGTGGATTGTTGCTTCATGCTGGTATTGCTTCGGTAATCCAGTTGGCGAATACTCCTCCTCATCGTTTGCACCAACAAATTTTGCGCTTGCAAGTCGCAACCTTAAAGCGACGGGATTTATGTCCTGCCGTTGAACAAGTGCAACAATGGATTGGGCAAGCTAAATCAATGAACAATTATCAATGAACAATGAACAATTGGTATATTAACATCAAGTATTTACGAGTAAATACTTGATAAATACAGTACTTTTGTTACTTTCTATATCAAGTTCATTAGCCATCCATTTGAATGGGCTTTTGCTATGAGGATACAGTCGAATCATTTCGATAATACTTAGTAACTTTTTTAGTTACTAAGATAGCTGTTACAAGATATGATCGTACGCCTGGAAATCGCGGCGAATGATAATTGATAATTGATAATTGATAATTGAATCACTCTTTTTCTAATACACCATTAAGAAATATGTCAGCCAGCCCTTCTGCCATTTTCTGTTTTTCTTGGGGGGAAGCGTCGGGTTCCATAAGGGTATTATGGGAAAAGCCTGCTACGGCAAACATTCCTAAGAACACCTGAGCGACGAGTTTCGCATCTGTCTTACGATAGATTCCCTTATCCATTGCCGTTTGAAAAAAAGCTTCGGCGACATGAGTCATTTTATCAATCACTTCTTTTTGAATGCGATCGCGTAGCTCGGGATGAAATTGGGCTTCCATGAAACAAACTTTCATCATGTCGGCGTTTTTTTGTAAATTCCACATCCGACGGCGCATGACTTGGGCTACGGCTTTGTAGCTACCCATTTCGCTTAATTCGGTGAGTAAATCCGTGAGAATATCTACCCAACCGGCGGTTGCGACTTCAACCAAAATTGCCTTTTTATTGGCAAAATGACGGAATAGGGTTCCTTCAGCAACGCCCGCTGCTTGTGCTAAGTCACGGGTAGTTGTACCGTCAAACCCTTGAGCAGCAAACAATTTTTGTGCTGCTGTCAAAATACGGCTACGTGTTTGTGTTTCGGCGGGAGGAGATTTAAAAGCTCGCATAATAATATCAGTTATAGTGAGTTCTCCGGAACTGCATCTGTAGCATTATTGTCTAACGTTAAGTACCATAACCACCAAATCCTTAATATAAGATTAAGCGTTGAGAATTTATATGTGTTTTGTAGGTTTAAATGTATCGGGTGAGGGAGGAGATAATTAGCGATGTCGCAATACTCCCCATTGAGCTATGTAATTACTAATTTTACAGATGGGAGAATGGGGAAATGGCATCATTCTCAATTCCGAAACGGGTTCATATAGGTTTTTAATTGTCAGATAGTTTAAAGCTTCTGTGGGGTAATGGGGATAAAGTTATCTATGGTAAGCGAAAAAGGTAAATCGGAAAGTGAATCCAACCTTAGTACAGTCTCGGCATGAACTGCTATAATGTTGAGTTTTCTATATTTTGCCCCAACATGGGTATTCTTGCAAAGTCAGGACTTACGCAATTGTCACAATATCCTGGTTGGTGCCGTACACTCACCGTCTTATTATTGGGTTAAAAACCAAGCATAGTGTCACGTGCCCCTACAAGATAAAATGTGCCAGTTGCGGTCATTCCTAAAAGTTTAAAAGGAGAATTATGGGAAATTTTTACGTTCGGTTAATTGCATTATTTTTAGCATTCGTTTTCTATTGGGAGTTTTTACCAGGAGTTGCATTTGCTCAGACTTCCACTCCTACTAAAACTGCATTATCTAGTCAAACTTCGATTCAACCTTATTTAGATAGGGTGATTGAAAATTTGACAGAGTTCAAACTAGACAATGGCATGAAGTTCATTGTTTTGCAACGACCCCAAGCCCCTGTTGTTTCTTTTGTCACTTATGCTGATGTCGGTGGTGTGGATGAACCTGATGGAAAGACTGGTGTTGCACATTTTTTAGAGCATTTAGCTTTTAAAGGAACCGATAGAATTGGTACTTCTAACTACGCAAAAGAAAAAAAGTTGCTCAATAGCTTAGATAAAGTAGCAGATCAAATTCAACAAGCAAATAAAGCGGGACAAAAAGATAAAGTTGCTAGACTACAAGCTGAGTTTAAAAAATTAGAATCACAAGCTAGCAAAATTGTCAAGCAAAATGAGTTTGGCAGAATTGTCGAACAATCTGGAGGTGTGGGTTTAAATGCCACTACTTCTACAGAAGCTACCAAATATTTTTACAGTTTTCCTTCTAATAAATTAGAACTGTGGATGTCTTTGGAGTCGGAGCGTTTTCTTAATCCCGTATTGCGACGCGAATTTTACAAGGAAAAAGATGTAATTTTAGAAGAAAGACGAATGCGGGTAGATAACTCACCCATCGGACAAATGATTGAAAGGTTTAATGACACTGCTTTTCAAAAACACCCTTACAAACGTCCAGTAATTGGTTATGACGAAGATATCCGTAATTTGACACCAGTTGACGTGCAGCAGTTTTTCGAGAGGCATTATGTACCGAGTAATATTACAGTTGCTGTTGTCGGAGATGTGAAACCTGCTGAAGTCAAAAAAATGGCGGAAGCTTACTTTGGGCGTTATGAAGCGAAACCCGAGCTACAGCAGACAATTGCAACGGAACCAAAACAAACCCAGGAAAAAGAATTTACTTTAAATCTACCTTCTCAACCTTGGTATTTAGAAGGTTATCATCGTCCAAGTCTAAACCATCCGGATAATGCAGTTTATGACATTATCGGTGGTTTACTTAGTGATGGACGTACTTCCCGGCTATATAAATCTTTGGTAGAAAAGCAGCAATTAGCACTTGCCGCTCAAGGATTTAGTGGATTTCCCGGTGATAAATATCCTAACTTGATGTTGTTCTATGCCCTGACTGCACCAGGGCATACCGTTGATCGGGTACAAACAGCGCTACGAGAGCAAATTGAAGCTTTAAAAACACAGCCAGTTTCTGCGGAAGAATTGCAAAGAGTCAAAACCAATGCCCGTGCCGGATTGTTGCGTTCCCTTGATTCTAATATGGGCATGGCACAGCAATTATTAGAATATGAAGTCAAAACTGGTTCTTGGAAGGGTTTGTTTAAACAGTTAGAAAAAATTGAAGCTGTTACCGCACAAGATATTATCCGCGTGTCAAAGGAAACTTTTGTCTCAGAAAATCGCACCGTTGGTAAGTTGTTGCCCAAGAAACCCGCTAGTTAATCAATGGGAGAGGGGGAGATGGGGGGATGGGGAGATAGGGAGAAAAATTCTTCACTCCTAACTCCCAACTCTTAACTATTCTCAATTACTAATTACTTTATTCTATGGAGTAGAGAATGAAGATTAAAAGAAAAAGGTACAAGAAGAAAGTGAAAAGACTGCTTTACTCGTTACTGGTTTGTTTTACTTTTGTACTGGTAAGTTTTGACTTGTCTGGTGCAATGGCGCAACAAGTAACGTCTGAAGGGAAATATACCCCAAAGCATTATACCGATTTGGAATTCCAACCGGTAGGAGAAATCAAGTTACCGGAATACGAGCGGTATCAACTCAGCAACGGCATGATAGTTTATTTAATGGAAAATCATGAGTTACCGTTGGTTAATGGTAGGGCACTAATCAATACTGGTTCTCGTTTAGAACCTGCGGATGAAGTTGGTTTAGCTTCCTTAACGGGTACAGTAATGCGTAGTGGGGGGACTTTGCAACATTCCCCCGATCGACTTAATCAAATTTTAGAGCAACGAGCGGCATCGGTAGAAACTGTCATTGGTGGCACTTCAGGTAGTGCTGCTTTTGAAGCACTCAGCGAAGATGTAGATACAGTTTTTAGCTTATTTGCTGAAGTATTACAACAACCAGCATTTGCCGAAAATCAGTTAAAGTTAGCAAAAACCCAGATGAAGGGTGGTATTGCTCGTCGTAATGATAGCCCAGATAGTATTGCAAGACGGGAATTTAATAAACTGATTTACGGCGAAAATAGTCCTTATGCTCGTATTCCCGAATATGCGACGCTCAATAAGATTACTCGCGATGATTTGGTAAATTTTTACCAAAAGTATTATCACCCCAACAATATAATTTTAGGTATTGAAGGGGATTTTGATTCAGCGAAAATGAAATCCTTGATTGAGGAAACATTTGGTAAATGGAAAGCTAATCCTAACTTCAAAAAACCGTCATTACCGGAAGTTTCCCAAGCTAAAACTGGTGGAGTCTTCTTTGTCAATCAACCACAGTTAACTCAAAGTAGTGTACTTATTGGACATATTGGCGACAAGCTTGCCAACCCCGACTACCCCGAATTGGATGTGATGAATGGGGTTTTGAATGGATTCGGCGGCAGATTGTTTAACGAAGTGCGATCGCGTCAAGGTTTAGCATATTCAGTATACGCCTACTGGAGTCCTCGCTACGATTATCCTGGAATGTTTATTTCAGGGGGACAAACACGTTCAGATGCTACAGTACAGTTTGTCAAAGCTATTCAGCAAGAAATCAAACGGATTCAAGCTCAACCGGTAACGCCTCAAGAATTAGCCTTTGCTAAGGAGTCTACTTTGAATTCCTTTGTGTTCAATTTCCAAGACCCTGCTCAAACTTTATCACGCTTGATGCGCTACGAATATTACGGTTATCCCAAGGATTTCTTGTTTACCTATCAAAAACAGGTTGAAGGTACCACAGCAGAAGATGTATTGCGAGTCGCAAAAGAATATCTTAAGCCAGAAAATCTAGTTTTTCTGGTAGTGGGAAATCAAACTGCTATCAATCCACCATTAACACGACTTGCATCGCAGGTAACACCTATAGATATTACCATTCCCGATTCCCCAAAACCTCAAGCGAGTAATTAATCGCTCTCGATAATATGGTAAACCCCGTTTTATTGAATAAAGCGGGGTTTTTCTTCGATCAATGCTTTTTTTGAGCAATACATGAATCGCAGATCGTTCAAATACACATAAAACAATTATATTAATACCATTTCTTTATAAAGATGCGCCCTACAAAGCCAACCTGAGTCCCTCGCGGTGCGGCTCAGGTTAGCTTTGTAGGGGTAGCTCCAGCCTTCCAGGCACAGAGCGATCAGCCCACAGCCTGATACAGAATTGGTATAAGGATGAATATAGGAATGGCACTAAGTTAACGTTAAAAGCTTTGATTGGTAAAGGAGGCAGGGGAAGCAAAAAAGTAGAACCATGCTCCCTCCGAACCCCCTGCTACCCCTGCTCTTAAAGAGTTTCAAACTTAACAAGCGTGCCATTAGATGAATATAGAGGCTTTCGGTTGACTGTACTACAGATGGTTTCCTTTGTGACGCTCCCACACTGAATTAAAAATTACAGTGTGGGCTTCTGGCATCTTTGCAGGACTACCAGAACTTCCTTCAAGGTACTACTAGTAGTAGAAGCGACCACCACAGGATTCCCTTCACGGCGTTTTAAGGTTGGGAACACGCCCAGCCCAACCCTCTTTATGTTGATACCCGCTGATATGTCGCGGTCAATCCACAAAGAGTACTCTTGATCCCAGTACTTTCTGATAGAGCAATCAGTAAACACAAACTCGTCTTTGTAGGGAAGAAGTTGCGATGTGTACTCGGGTTTTACGGGGATAACTCTACATCCAGCTTTTTCGGCTATGTATTGTAGAGTTTTGAAAAAATCGCCAAAAGCAGCATCAAGCCAACTTTTATTTAAACCAGATTTACGAGACTGACCATTAGGGAGGAATCTCCCATCCTCTCCCTGTTTAGCCTTATTGCGCTTAGTTAGCCCCTTAAGATTTAGTTTTTCGTGAAAAAATACTTTCTTACCAGTTCTCACTAGTTTGTGACTGGTTTTGTATGCGTGATCTTTTCTTGCTCGTGCAATTTTCTGATGAATACGGGATTCACGTTTAGCCAGCTTACGACGAGATTTACTTCCCTTAAGCCTCTTGGCTTTGCGTTGAGACACTATAGTCAATTTAGATTGGGTGCTACGAAAAGATTTCAATGCTGGCAACTTTTCGCCTTCTGAAGTTGCAAGATAATTATCCTCATGTAATACCGCATCCATGCCCAAAGAATTTTCCCATGTTGGGATAACCTCATCTGAGGTAAATGTCGGTACTTTTGAATCTTTTATAGCTAAACTGCAATACCACCCGTCCGTCTTCTTAGTTAAAAGAATATTTTTTAACTCAAAGCCATCAGGCAACGGTCGATGTAACTTTACTTTCAACCAACCAGAAAGCTTAGATATTGTCAGAAACAGCCAATTTTTCTCAACCCTTACTACATCAACGGCTCTTACTTCTATTTTTAATGTGCGAAATCTTGCACCATTCTTAAAACGAGGTTTACCACTGCGCTTACCATTGGTATCGCCTTTAATGAAACGGTTGAATGCCAAGTCGGCGCGCTTTGAGATGTCCTGCAACGTTTGGCTGGGAACCGTTGAGAAGTCCAGCAATTCGCCAGAATGACCAACTTTTACCAAATCTTTTTTGATCGCTGGCAAGTACTTCTTCTGCGAATAGTAGCCTGGATTATCTCTAAGTTCTGGGAGGGCACACACCAATGGGCATGAATTAACCGCATTACGATTTGATTCCCACCAATTAAACCTATCTCCTAGCTGCCAGTTATACCAATACCGCCCTATCCGCAGCCAGCTATTCAATTCTAGTTTTTGCGCTGTACCAGGATAAGCTCGGTACTGATAATTTAGCAACAAGTTATCACCTCCGTGTGTTACAACAATATTGTACTGCTGTGATAACAATTTGACAACATGAAAGAAGAATATATTCGATTCAGGTTAAGCAAGAGGAGAAAAGAAAAGATACAAGCATACGCGGCAATGCGTGAGAAAACAATAACTTCAATCCTTGAGGATCTAATTGACTTATTACCCGACGTATACTCATCCGATCAAAATAGCACTATCCCCAATCTTCCATCGTCTAAAGACTGATGTTAGATTGAGGATGTACTATTTTTATCCGCCTTATATCCCACGCCGACCTTGCGGTACGGACCTGGGGCTTACGGCGTTAAAGCTAAATTTGTTTAAATCTGGAAATGTCGCCTTTTAATCCAAAAGAGAGTGACAATAACGAAAATACGTTATCGAAAAAAACACATAAAGCAAATTTTTTTTGTCAAAAATCAACTGATATAGCCAATTTTTAGCCAAATATTGTAAATTATTATCCTGGGATTTTTATTATTAGGATATTGTTATTTTGAACCTCCGCAACTTGCATTTATATAAATGATATAAATTCCTTTTGCCAGATAAAAAATAATTACTAAACTGTTTTCTTTATGTGAAATCTAAATCAATTTTCACTGTTCAAAGGATTAGGAATATTAATGTACTCATATCTTGGTTATAACCGTATAAACCACATATTAATCTAAAAAAACGTACTTTTAATACATTTTTTAACTGCTTTTTTATCGTTAAATCAATATTTAAAGCTGAATACTGAGTGATTAAAATCCATAGATCCCAATTATGCAAGATGTGAAGAAACAAATATACTATGCATTAGGACTTCTTTATTGTTTTAAATTGGACTTTTTTCTGAAGCTATAAATCCTAGTAAAATCAATATTAATAGTTGTCGTAATCATATATTTATTGTTAAGATGATAATCGTGGTATTCTTCACAAATGAGGTTAAAAAAATTCATGAATATCATTGACTTGGAATTCTGCGAATTAGTTGAATTTGATAATCAGATTATCGGAGGCGCAGACACTTTTGCTGATACATTAACCTTTACTTATGAAGGAATTGCTTACGCCGACGCGAGTGCATTCGCTGTTGGAGATTCTACTAGCACTGTTAGCAAAATTAAAACTGACACTTTCAAAGGCAAGACTTTAAATTTGAGCTTTGCTTCTGCAAGTGCTGAGGCTAAAGCTAAGGATGAAAATGGCCATTCTTCCTATTCTGATAGGAGTCTTTCGATTTGGGCATCTAACTCTTAGTCATCAACAATAAACCTCAAAGATTTTGAACCAATTGAATCCGATCCAATTAATCTTGTCTAAATTGCAATACATCCACTAACACTATTGCGATATTTTGATCGGGCTGCTGATATTAAACTTGCATATTTTGCTACATACTATCTTCTGAGAAAATTAAGTGGATATTAGTAAACTAGTATCATTAATCTTCAAGATAGATAGAGTTTATATTGCAATCGAGCGGATAAATGAATTATTTCAGAGCAACAAATGATGGATATTACGTCCGTTTTGTCTTAAATTAACCAAGCATGGATATTTCTTAATAAAACGATGTAACCCCTTGTCTTCGTCTAAAGACAAGGGGTTTCGATTTTTAGATTGAAATTGCTTAACTAAGTGGGTATGCCTTCATTATCTGTGTCATTGCCAGCAACAGCGTCAGCAATCTCAAATTATTACGTTACCCGAGCATACTAAGTTACTTCGTTCAAATGGCAATGACAAATGCGCAATTTTGCCCAAGTACTTAGCAGTATTGAATTCACAGAAGCGAAAAATCGGCATCAGCATATGCTGTATCCGCAATAATCCGGGTTCTAAGTATAAATTTTAAATTGTATTCACAGCATCTTTACCAGATATCCACATTTATACTTTAGTATGAATACTGAAGTATTACAGCTTTTAGATGAGACTTATCTCTCGTTAAAAGTTTTGTTTAATGCCGGGTACTAGCTGGTTATTAACTAATTGATTAAGTCAGCTAAATTGATTGTGCAAATTTTTTTCTTGAGAAAATAAGATGAATAAAAACTTAAAATTAATCAAAAACCTTTTTCTAGTTGCTGCTCCGATTTTAGCTAGCTCTGTTGTAGGTGTTTCACCTAGTAAAGCTGCTACTTTTGCTTTATCTAACTCGGAAGTTGAGTTTACAAATTTCAGCCAAATTCCTTTAGAAGTTGATACTGCTGCAAATTTTAATACTGATACAGTTGGGAAAGGTGGAATAGTTACAGCAATTGCAGATGCAGAAGCAGAAGCAGTATTTTTAGAAGTACCACCGTTTGCTAGAAATGAAAATTTAAGTTTGGCTTTTGGTGAAAATCGAGATTATTTAGGGCTAGCAGAAAGTCAATCTGAAATTAGAGGTGAGTTTGATATAAAAGCAGGTACAAATTTTTCTTTTGACTTTTCAGCAGATTTAAATTTACTAACATCAATTGATAATCCTCCAGCAGAAAATGCTAGAGCAAGCGGAGATATCTCCTTCTTATTATTTGATATTGAAAATAACAATGTTTTAGATTTTTTCAGTCTTACAGGAAATTTAGTCACCTCAGGCGATAATGATTTTATTGCATTACAAAAAAGCGACAATGTGAATCTAAATCAAGCAGGCGCTAATCGTGATTTTGTTGGGAATCAAGAATCTTTAGTAGCTCTTATTGAAGGAAAGTACCAGCGTAATTTTGCTGATGAAACAAATTTAGCTCTAATAGAAGTTAAACGAAATCGGGTGAGAGTTACAGCACCCGAGCCTTCAATTAATCTGGCTTTGCTCGTATCTAGTGGAGTTATTGGCGTGGTGTTGAAACGGCGACGGAAATAAACTGTCTTCCCTCGTTTGCGGGAAACGAAAATTGTGATGATGGGTGTGTCTGCTCAAAAGTGAGTAAAGTTTGAGCTATAGCTGTAGATATTGGTAAGCCGGGAGTTTTTTCAAGCCAGAAGAATTCTCCCACGGGGTTAACTTCTAGAAATACATGGCGATTATCGGGTGTCAAAATAATATCAATTGCACCATAGTTTAAGCCGAAGTAAGCCATTAGTTGCAGAAGTTTGTTCTCAATGTCTTGAGGTAAATTATAAGGTTGCCAAGCGTTAAGTAAAGCAATCCCTTGTCTTCGCCAATCATAACGAGCATGATGTAAAGCTTGAGAGTCTACCGCCGCCGTAAAAATTTGTTTACCAACGATAGTTGTCCTTAATTCTAACGCTTTGGGAATTTTCTCCTGAAACGTCATCGGACACAAATGCAATCCATCAAGATTTTCTAAATCTTCGGATAAAACTCGATTCGTGAAAACGACGTTTTCTTCTCCAAGCTTATCGTAGATAGCGAATGCTGAGAGCATCTTCGCAATAATACCTTGCTCGCAGTCTTTAGCAAATTTTTTAACTGCTTGTGGATTATTCGTAATCAAAGTGCGAGGAGTATCTAAACCGACTTCTCGCGCTACTTGTAATTGTAATTGCTTGTTTTCAGCTAAACGGATATTCGCCACTCTGTCGAGATGAAAACCCTTAATACTTGCTATTGCACCTTGGATAGTCGCTCGACATTCCCCGATTGAGGCTTGTCTAAGTTGCTTATCCATTGTTGTGGGAATTCTTGCTCCGATCGCAATCCGGCGATACCAGACTGCAGAAACTTCATTAAAATCAACTTTCTCATTGCCACAAGTCAGTATTACTTGCTCGCATCCAGAGTTATAACAAACATCTAACTGTACTTCAGTAGGAAATCTATCCGTGTCAAAACGAAATGCTTTTCCTCCTTGAGACTCAATTGCTTTGATTACTAGAGGAATGCTTTCGTTATCTTTACTGTGAGTAATGATTAAAACAGTCATTTAATTTTGGATTTTATATTTTGGATTTTGGATTCGGATAAAGTCTAGATATTAAAATTAATATGCTTTAAATTCTAACTCCTAACTCCTAACCCCTAACTCCTAACTCCTAACCCCTAACTCCTAATTCCTAACTTCCAATCGTCTTTCCCGAAGCAGCGCATTTGCGATCGCCGTACTAATAGGATAGTCTAAATCGCGTTCTAACATTCCCCATTCTCCTGTAGGATTCACTTCCAGAAATACGTATTCTCCGGATGGTGTCTCAATCAAGTCAAAAGCTCCAAACACAAGTCCAAACTTTGCCATAAAAGCTTTGATTCGAGTTGCTACACCACGAGGCAATTCATGACTTTCCCAAGTGCAGGCTTTTGCAGAAGTACTTCGCCAGTCAACGGTAGATGCTGCGTAATTGGAAGCATCCAGAGCACCTACAAATAGACTTCCATCTACATATACCACCCGTAGTTCCCTTATTTTAGGTATTTGCTCTTGAAAAACCATTGGGCTATGACGTAATGCCTCAATATCGAGCAAGTCTTCTTCTTTTACTACACTTGTATAAAAAAAGAAGGGAGAGCTTTTCATACTATAAGAAATAGGAGTTAACAACTTGGTAATCATTTTTCCTCCTACATCATTGAAAAATTCTCGCACTTCTTGGGGATTATTAGTAACAAGAGTCAAGGGGATAGTCAAACCAACTTCCTTTGCTACCCGCAGTTGACGCAACTTGTTTTCTGCTGCCAGAATTCGCTGTAAATCATCTACCCAAAAAATTTCCCTCAGACTATCCCAAAAGCCATTCAAAGCCGCCATTGCTTCTCTTATGCAGGCTGTTTGAAACTGTGGAGCTAAATCCTCGCTTATCTGAGGCTGCCAGATACGTCGCATCCAAACAGATTTTACTTGTTCTGTATTAATATAGCGATCGCCATATTTCACACGGTAATTGCTGTCTCGATTGCTCAAATTAGCATCTAAAAGCACCTGCAAAGGAAATTTATCTGTATCTAGGCGAAATGGTTGTGCGCCTAGTTTTGACACGGTCTCTGCTACTCTATCGACTGTATAATAATCACCACTGTGAGTGATTAATAAAACAATATCGCGGGATGGGTACATGGAATTTACACAAATTCGTGAACAAAGATTCAAACTTTTAATCTAAGTTTTTAGAATCTTCAAAGTTATTAGTGAAACTCTGTAGGAAGTTGATCGTCACCATCTGATGGCCATTTCATAGTTACTGCTTCATCAACATCAGATGGATATTTTTTAGTAACATAACCGCCACCAGGACCAATATCTTCGATATCACGAAACTTGTTAGTAATTATTCCATGACCGGGACTACCATCTTCGTGATCCGATGGATATTTTCTGCTAACTACTATATCCTTAAAATCAATATGTCTAAGACCCCCTTGAACTTCATCCATTTCTTCTTCAGACACCTCTGAGAGAAATTGTCCCTCTAAATAACGAGCGAAGAAGGGCACTGAAGGTGAATTCTTTTCCTGATTATTGTTATCAGACATATGTAACTCCTTAAACTGTTCTAACAAGAGGGAGAACTTTTGCCTTCACAGTCTCCCAAAACATAGCCTATAACTTCGCAACTAGCCGATCATTGGTAAATGTTAATTACATGAGCATTAACAGTAGCTGATTCACAAATATATCCTGCGCCGATAGCAGCGTTTTTATATCCAGCAGCTTTTTTTATTTTACTACGTTCGTATAAAAAAGCAAGCAAGAGCTTTTCGTACTATAAAAAATAGGAGTAAACAATTTAGCAGTCATTTTTCTCTTAGATCGTAGAAAAACTCTTGCGCCTGTTGGAGATTATTGCTAACAAGAGTTAAGGCAATAATTAAATAATTAAATCAACTTTCTTCGCTGGAGCTAAATCCTCGCTTATCTGGGGGTACCAGATACATCGCATCCAAACAGATTCTAATTCTTCGGTATTAAGGCGGCGATCGCTATATTTCAATCTCTATCGACTGTAAAATTACCGCTGTGAGGTTTTAATTAAACGATAGCTCTGAATGGAGATGATTAGCACTACAGGTAATGCTATCCCCAACATCAGAATCAATATCGAACATATCATGATACTTTTCATTCACAAAAGAAACTACTGTATCTTTAATACCCCCCCTGAATTTCATCCATTTCTGACTCTGACACCTCTATGAGAAATTGCCCTTCTAAATAACGAATGAAGAAGGGGACAGAGGATGAATTCTTTTCTTGATTATTGTTATCAGACATATATAATTCCTCAATACTAAATTGTTTTAATAAACGGGAGAACTGTTGCTTCCACAGTCTCCCAAAAGAAACCCTATAACTTCGCAACTAGCTCATCATAGGTGAAGCTTCCATTACTAAAATTAAATTGTTCAAATCTAGTGGTGTCCATAATAATGCCATTTTGTTCAAAATTAACCTTATTATTATTACCGCCTAAACTGATGTTAAAGTCCTCAAAGCTATTAGAGTCAAGACTGAGTATATCAAAACCATTACCACCATTTACCGTGGCGTCACCGAAACCTTCAACAAAGTCCTTTCCTTTACCCATTTTGATGTTGACACCACCACCAAAACTGGAAGCATCTACCGTATCGGCTCCATCTCCTGTCTGAATAGTGCCGCCAAAAATACCGTAAGATTCGCTTCCTGTAGCAGTCGCTGTGATAGTATCCTTCCCCGAGCCCATGCGAATAATACCTTGAGTATTATCAATTGCAATTGCGGTGTCTTGTGCTTCAGCAATTGCTACGGCAACAGTTGTGGCTATTGCTTCATTTTCGGGAGTAGCAGCAGTGCCTGCCCTAGCAGTAGCTTCTGACAGAGTATTAGAATCAGAAGTGGCAATAGCACTAATAGTATCTCCACCCTTACCGGTAACTATTTCGCCTCCAACATTCTTAATACCGGTAGCAATAATACTTGCATTCGCTAAACTTACAGCAATTGCGTCCGCAAAAGCAATCAGACTTTGATTCACAGGGGCTTTGGCAATGCCCTCAACGATTGCTAATCCATTTGCTTCGGCTGTAGCAACTGCTGTGAGAGAAGCCACTAATTCGCCATCAACACTATCACTACCTCTACCAGTGCCAATCTTGCCGGAATTGTTAATCCCATTGGCAATTGCATCAACGTTTACATTGGCAAAAGTTGCAGCAATCGCACCAGTATCCAACTTATTGGCATAAGCTATAGCATTAGACACTGCATTAGCTGAGGCAATTACTTCAGCTGTTGCAGTTCCTCTGACTACATCGCGCCCTCTATTTGTAGCAATACTTCCTTTATTCTCAATACCATCAGTATTAACAGTAGCTGCAGCACTAATATCTGCAGCAGAGATCGCACCAGCGTTTATGGCTACCGCATTCGCAAACACTTCAAAACCAAAAGCACTTTTTAAAGACTGGTTACCAATGATTTGATCGGCACCTCTCAATGTCTTGACATCGGAACCTGCTGGATTGAAAATTCCACTACCTGAATTGAATACATCCGCTCGTTTTGTAAAATTGACTTGACTTAAGTTTAATGGCTTCATAAAAACTGGATTTTAAAATCTAAACGCTTTTGCCTTTTCTTTTTACCGAGCTGCTAGAACAACTCGAAATTGAAACAGAGCTTGAACTTGAACCTGAACTTGAACTTGAAGACGAGAAACTACTGGAATTACCAGAAGAAATATCAACTGAAACGTTTTGACTAATTTCAGCCTGTTCATCGGTAGATGTAGCGATACTTGTCGCCTCGGAAATCACTTTACCATCAGGAGACACTATGCGTTTAGTTATAACTCGACGTTGAGTCATGACAATAAACCTCTTATTCGGTATTAACAAAAAACAAAAGCTATTAAAAAGCCTTGTCTAATATCTTTTTAATAGCTTATTAAATTGCAACCAAGCAATGGACATTTCAGAAACTTTAGGAAGAAGCAAATGCAGAAGATCTTGCAAATTTGCCGCCATTAATATTGCCTTCTACCACAGTAGACATTATTTTTCCAGAACCAGTTTCCTTTGAAACTTCAACTCCAGAACTATCTGTCTCTCGATCGTAGAAGTATTTAATTTTCTCGCCATCTTCTCCTACCGATTCTTCCAAAATTTCTACATCATATTCTTCAATAGGACGTAAAAATCTATAAAAAGAAGGACTAACGTAAGAGAAAAACGATGACATTCCACCCTTTACCTTACCGCTATCCTCTAATTCTGTTTCACAAAAACTGAGGTCGGTAATTTCTAGTTTGCTCATAAAACTTGCTGTTGAGATTGTTGTATCACTGAAAGTCCCTCTATTAAAGATGGGCTTTCAGCGATTTTTTTGACCTCTTGAGCTGTCCTCTTATAAAGCTTATTAACTCTTTATTGAGGAGTTGAATAAGCTTTATAAGTAACCTCTTTCAACTATTTTGTATTCGGAGGTTAGGTTAAATTGCTTTCCTATTAACCGGTATTGGAAATAGCAATTACTATTTCTTGCCCTTGCCGCCGCTGAAGGAAATACCAACTACTTTAGAAGCAGAGCTACCAGGAGTTGTGTCGGTCAAACCAATTACCTCAGTGAAGGTAACGTTGCCAGAAGCAGTGGATTGTCCATCAACTATAGCTGTATTGTCATTAACATCGATATCAGACTTAACATCAATGTCTTTCTTGATTCTTTCCTCGATGTTAATGCCTACGTCTTGACCGAACTTTACGTCAGCGCCAAATGAAGGGAACTTGTAACCACCGATAACTTCGTTTCCGTCAACAGCTTCGATGTGGTTTAAATCTAAGATATTCATGAGATTCTCCTGGGAATTAATTAGTGTTTTGTTGTTTTTTTTGTGAGCCGTTTCTTGTCTGTCGCTCACATTTATCAATATAGTTTTTTTCTTTTTTAAAGTCAACCCTTTTTTTCGTTTTTTACATTCCTTAATAAATAATCTTTTATATATCTATAGACAGCACAAAACAAGCAATAGACAATATTGCTTACAACCATTTATGAGTCATTTTCAATGACTTATTGTTTTAAAGCCATAAAAACTGTACTGTTTTCAAAATTAATTGATTTTTACAAAAACTAATTTTTTCAATTAAACCATTAATTCAAGCAACAACAATGTAGCTACTTTTGATACTTCAATTTACTTTTTACGGACAAATTAAGCCTGTTTCAAAATATCTTCTGTTATTTGAGTATTAACAGATTTATCTTCTAAATCAGCATTGATTGGCATATGTATAATTTGTTGTTTCAACCAACCATTGAATAAATCTGTAATAATTTGCTCTCGTAACTGCTCATCCAATTCGGGTTGAATAATTTCTTCAACCCAAATCAGATAAACACCTTTAACAGTCACAACAGGCTTGAGGATTGTTGGTGGAGTAGCAGCAAATACAGGAGCTGCAATTTCTGGACGAAAATCTTTACGCTGTCGAACTCCTTGATATCCGCCAGCACGACGCAAATCTGGATTTGGGATGTACTCGCGAGCAACTTCTTGAAAAGTCAATTCATTTTCTTCGAGGGCGTAAAACAATTCCAAAGCCAAGTCATAATCATCTAAAACGACTTCATAGGTGACAGCTTTAACAAAATTGAGTTGATTTTGATAAAAGAAGGCTTCTACCTTATCGTTAAATAGATGATGCGCCACCTTCTTAAAAAGTACGTTGTTGTAAACTAATTCTTCAAACTCATCGATAGAAAGATGATGAGTCTGAAGCCAAGCCCAGGTATCAGAAGCTTTAACAAGTTTCTTCGCGAATCTGAGTCGATCGCCTTCTTGCTGTAATTCATCCTCCTTGACTGTAATACCTTCTGTTGAAGCAGTATCGGCGATAATTTTTCGAGTCGCGATCCCCTCAATAACACCAGGTATTTGACAAGACATTTTCAGATAATGGATCACCTCTTTAGGTGATATGGATAAATCGTTTGACATAATTTGTTGTTGGTAATGAGTAATTGGGCATAAGTAAAATAATCACTGTTCACTGCTCACTCTTAACTGTTCACTGTTAACTGAGATTACATATCCAATCCTCCTTTTTGCAGTTTCTTGAATGGATCTAAAAGAAAATCGATCGCACGCCGTCGGCGAATAATCACTTCAGCATTTGCAGTCTGCCCGGCGGTTAATGGTATACGTCGATCGCCATTTTCGAGAAACGGCTTTTCAAGTGCAATTCTTAATTCATAAGTTTCTAAAGCACCAGGGGTGGTTGCTTCAACCTTCGAGTCTGGAGAAATCCAAGTTACTTCTCCCGGTAGAATTCCATACTCTTGGAAAGGATAGGCATCAAACTTGACTTTTACTGGCATTCCCTCTTTCAAGAAACCAGTTTCCCTAACAGGCATGTGAGCTTTGAGAATAAAACCACCATCTTGTGGGGCAATTCTGGCAATTCTTTGTCCGGGTTGTAACACTTCTCCTGGCTTGGATACGGGTAACTCAAAAACTGTTCCATCAATTGGCGATCGCACTATCCGCTGTCGCATCTGAATTTGTAGTGAGGCGATCTCATTTTTGGTTTGGGCTATTTGGGATTTCGTCGAGTTTATTTGTCTTTGTAAATCTTTAAGTTGTTCTTGAGTTTTCAATAAAGCGAGTCTACCTGCATTCACTACGCTTTGATAGCTACTTTGCTGTTCGGCTAAACGCAGTTTAGCTTGTTGAATATCAGACTCCAACTGACTTATTGTCGTGTGATAGCGATTTTCTTCTTCAGCTAAACGTAATCGGGCTTGCTTAATGTCAGATTCAGCTCTCTGGTAAACTCGTTTGCTTTCTTGTCGATCTTTTTTAAGGCTGTCAATTTGGGAAATAGAGACTGCGCCATCTTTTAAAAGTTTGCTAAAACGCTCGACTTGGTTTTTATCTATGTATAAACGAACCTGCGCCGATTGACGTTCATTAAGAAAAGTTGCAATCTGCTGCTTAGCTTGGCTTACCAATGACTGTCTCTCTAGCTTCTGCAAATTATAAGTACTTTGTTTCGCATTCAGATTTTGCTGAGCTTGATTAACTTGGGCTTGTTTTTCTAAAGCTTGAGATTGATTTTGTTGTTCTTGAGCGTTAAGCGTCAACTGTACTTGATTCTTGAGCAGTTCTAATTGCGATACCTGATTTTCAAGGCCCGCCAGCTTCTCCTTTGTCCGTTCTAACTCTGTCTTTACTGTATCATTATCTAGTTCTAAAATAACTTGTCCAGCTTTGATTTTATCTCCTTCTTTTACTTTGACAGCGGCAACCTTACCACCAGCGATACTGTCTAATTTGCGGGTTGTTCCTAATGGTTCTATCCGCCCTCTAGCGCTACCGGTTTCATCGATTTTAGAAATTATTGACCAAGGTAATCCAACGCCGAGCAAGCCGATTAAAACATAAATAAGAGAACGACTCCAAACTCTTGGTAAAGCATCTAACAGTTCTTCTGTACCATAGTGCAAATTTTCGGAATCTTCTTCGACTTCTGGCTCGGATTTATCCTGACTATATACCTCATTTGGAGGCGAAGTATAAGTTTGATATTCATCGTTATTTATCGCCAGATTTGATGAATTGTGTTGTGCGTGGGGCATAATCAGTTATCAGTTATCAGTTATCACTTACCAGTTTTGAGTTAGGAGTTCTGAGAAATTAATTGTAAATTTTTAACTCCTCACTCCTTACTCATCACTTTTATTTTTTTCTACTAAATATCACTTAAATAAGTGTTATCCTGCTTGTGCTAATTGCTGCTGATTCAGATAGTAGTAATGACCTTTTTTGGCAATTAACTCATCATGAGTACCGCTTTCAATTAATACACCTTTATCTAAAGCTAGAATTACATCAGCATTGCGTACTGTAGAAAGGCGGTGAGCAATGATTAAGCTAGTACGTCCTTTAAGAATTGTTTTCAAATTGTTCTGAATGATCCGTTCTGTTTCAGCATCCAAACTACTGGTTGCTTCATCAAAAATTAATAATTGAGGATTACCTAATAAAGCACGAGCAATTACTAGACGTTGGCGTTGCCCTCCAGATAACATTCCGCCGCCTTCACCGATTTGAGTATCGTAAGCCATCGGTAATTTTTGTATAAATTCATCTGCTCCAGCCAGACGTGCGGCTTCGATAATTTCTTCTACAGAAGCTTCTGGGTGAGCAATACCGATATTTTCCCGGATAGTTCCACCAAATAAGAAGGTATCTTGATCTACTACACCAATTTGGCGACGCAGGGATTTTAAGGAAACTTTAGATACATCATTACCGTCAATAAGGACTTTTCCATCCGTCGGAGGATATAAACCCAACATCAGTTTTGACAATGTAGTTTTACCGGAGCCACTACGCCCTACTACTGCGATGGTTTGTTCTGGTTGAATCTCAAAGCTAAGATTTTCTAAAACGTTAATTTCGCTTTCTGGATGATAGCGGAATGTGACATTGTCAAAGCGAATATGTCCGCGAAGTTTTGATATATGTCTGCGGGGGGATGCAAGTAAATTTTCTTCGGTTTCTGCTTCCAAAACATCATTAATGCGCTCGGTAGAAATCATAATTTCTTGAAATTGATTCCATACTCCCGAAAGTCGCTTGAAAGGACTAATAACATTGCCCATCAACATATTAAAGGCAATTAATTGTCCGATGGTGAGTTGGTTCTGAATTACCAAATACGCGCCATACCACAATAAACCTGTACTACTTATGGTATCTATAGTGCCACTAATGATTTGTAAGCGAGTACCGATGATCTTTGCTCGAAAGCCTTTTTTGATCACATTATTTAACAATTCCTCCCATTTCCAGCGCACTGTATGTTCTATTGCCATACTGCGCACGGAGCGAATACCCGTCAGGGATTGAATTAAATAGCTACTTTGTTCGGCACTAGCATTAAAAATCTCTCTCGACATTTTCCGGAGAATGCTTGTACTCGCCAGCGCCAGGATAAAAAATGGTGGCACAATCAACAGTACTGCCAATGTCAACTGCCAGTTGTACCAAAACATTACACTTAGGTAAACAACTATGGTGATTAAATCCAGAATTATCGAAAGTGTTTCACCAGTTAGAAAACTTTGAATCTTGCCGTTTTCTTGAATTCGGGAGGTTATATCGCCCACATAACGCGACTCAAAATAAGATAAGGGCAAACTAAAGGTATGTTTGAGAAAGCCTACCAGCATGGCGACGCTAATGCGGTTGGCGGTGTGGTATAGCAAATATGAACGCACGCTACTAACCACAATGCTGAACAAACCAAAGATTAATAACCCCAAGCCAACGGCGTTTAAAGTAGATATGCTACCTTGAACAATCACTCTATCTAATAGCAGTTGCGTAAATAAGGGTGTTATCAACCCAAATACTTGCAGCAATATCGAAGCCATGAACACTTCAAACAGTACCCGAGAGTGGGGTTTAATTAACTCATAAAACCTCCATACTCCGGTTATCTCTTCTTTAGCTTCTTTTAACCCAAGGGTAGGCTGCAACAACAATGCATAACCAGTCCAGTTTTCTTTAAATTCGGCATGAGAAATGTTGCGTTGCCCAATAGCAGGATCGCAAACTATAACGTGCTTTTTATTGATTTCGTAAACAACGATGTAATGCTTACCTTCCCAGTGAACAATGGCAGGTAAAGACTGTTGCCCCAATTTATCAAAGCTGGCTTTTACGGGTTTACTAGCAAAGCCAATACTTTCGGCTGCTGCGGCTAAACTTCGTAAAGATGCGCCACTGCGGCTGACATTGGCGATATCCCGCACGCGATTCACAGCTAACCGTTTACCCCAATGTCTGGCAATCATTACCAAACAAGCGCAGCCACAATCGGAAGCACTTTGTTGGGCATAAAAAGGATATTGCTTGCTAAGGCGCTCCCATATATGTGTCGCCTTGGTTTTAGGGCTAGGAAAGTAAAGTTTTGTTTTTTGTTTCTGGCTTGACGGAGTGGGGAATGGAATAATTTTTCGATCGCTAGCAAGCCCTTCTGTTTTGGGAAATATCTTACTACTAAGGTTTCTAGAAGGAACTTCTTGCTGCGAAAATTCCTCTAATGGGTTAATCCAAGCTACTAATTCATTCCACTCTTCAAGAGCTAATTGTAAGTTAGAACTTTTTAGACTATAGGCAATAGTTGGTTGGGTTGCTTCCCATTCTCCATCCGTATCTGTATAAATATTTCCTGGCATCAAAGTCCGATTTGCAGCACCCTTTAGCTCCCCCTGTCGCAACAGTAATAATTGATTATCCTCAAATAGTTGAGTAGTGCTTCCCCCGGGTTCGATATTGTATCGCTCAAATAAAGATAAAGCTTTGAACTTTTCCTCTATAAAGGAACTACGCAATAGTTGAGAATTACGACGACACAGAAGTAATACATCCCAAAATTCTGCACGTCGCCACAGGCGCTCTCGAATTTGAGGATACTTCTCCATCAAGCCATGCAGGGCTTCCCCGTTGATAAAGCAAAGCTTTAATGAAGTTGAAGCTCTTGCAGCTAAAGAAAGAAAATTCTGTTCGCCAAATAAACTCTGTTCGCCAAAAAATGCGCCAGAAGAAACGGTTGCGATTAAATTATCCAAACCATCAAGAATTCTAGCTTTACCTGCCATCACGATATAAATGCCAGGATTAGTAATAGTAGCTTGCCAAAACAGCTTCGCTACTTTTGGTTCAATGAATTCAACACCCTTCAAACAACTTTGTAACTCTTGCTCTGTAAGGCTTTCACCCAGAGTAGCGAAGATTTTTTTACACAGCTGTTCTTGGGAAAATACATTTCCCATTATTCCCCTACCTCTACCACTTCAATTATGAGCGTGTAAAAATTTGAATGACTCGCGATTGTAAATGTTGCATTCAACGCGGCAACATTGCAAGCGTTCGAGATTTAGCTGCAACTGACTTAGGATGCAACTTTTCCAACTAGAAACTCTTTGTTTCTTTAAAAACCATATTTTTTGTAATAATTTGTTACACAGCCATATAGCGATATAGTGGTGATATATATCACCATACTTGCGATCCCTCTTAGGCATACTCAAGACTTTATTTAATCCCTGAATATACCAATTATTTAGTAATTCAAGTCTACTGACGATCGCATTACGTTGCTTCTGGACGATAGCCGCACGCGCTAAGACACTAGAATACAGCGACATCTGCTGAAAGAATATAAATCTTTGACAGATTTGAGTTTGAAATTTACTCATATCCGTCTGCAACATAATTTCGAGGCGCCGATTACATCCTATTTGTAAACCGGCTGGTAACATTTGGAACAGAACATTCCGTCTAAAAGTCCTCAGTAACTGACTTCCCACGGAATCATATCCTACAAAAGCTTGTAGGAAACTAAATTCATGTGACATAATCTCTATAAGTTGCTTTCAATAGTAAGGCATCGCTGTAGGTTAAATCCCCGCCAAGGTTCTACAACTTTGCTCAATTGCTCTATTCTCTGCAACTAACCTCGGGTGCATTTCCCCTAACAGTGCCAATGTTTAGGGGAACATTCCCTTGGTTAGTAAATCAAAACCATTTTTTCATTAAACACCATCAAAATTTTCCATCAAATCAATCTCCCAACCTAAATAATAAAAAATTGTTAACTTCATCTGTGATTCTTTACCTTTTAATTTTTCCGATGACGGAAATGCTTGTATTACAGAATTTGGTTATCTAATAAGGATTGTACGGCTACTTTCATTGCTTGTTAAGCTTTTTTTATTTTGGCTGCCTCAATATAATCATCAAGGAGACTTCATTATTTAAACCTGTAAAGCTAGCTTATTTCAAGAAGGGTACGAACCTTTCTTACAAGAGCCTTTTATAAATTACATTCGTCAACCTCCACTATCGTTTACTCACCCCTATATATATATGGGTCTTTTTTTCTCCTTTTATGCAATATACGATTATTTAATGATGTGCATACACCATTAAGATTCACCTCGGAATCGCTTAATATATATAGCTTCGAGAGACTAATCTGATTTTGATTCCTGGAAACAAAATTTAACTAAAGTTAAAAATTAGTTACCATAATGGCCAAAATAAACCTACATTGACGGATGCTGAATAAGGCACGATCGTTGTTGGCGACAACCATAGGTACTGTAGAAAAACGCAATCAGCTATGATTTTCTGCCGAGCCATTTCAGGCATTCGCGATCGTGATTTAAAAGTCTTGGAGCTAGAACAGCTTTACAGATAAATGTGAAATATAACCCCCATCTTTCTCTTACAGCTAAAAAATACGGATAGTAAAATATAAAGAGACTATTATTAATACTTATGCTTGCTCTAAGTATTAACTATCCAAGTACTCCAAAAAATTTTTAAGTCAGCCATGAAAAACTTAACAAATGTTTACGACTAAAAACCATAGACATGTGCTGTTAAAAATCAATTAGGAGGAACGTTTTTCAGCTAAACTTGCCTGTCATTAGGGATTCCTTATTCAATAACCTATTATTCACTCTAAGCTCCACAAAAAAGGGCTTGTCTTAGATAACAGTACTTCCTCACACCTTTGATAGAATCAAGTACTTAATAATAAATTATTGAACTTTCTGTCAAGAGTTTATCATAAAAAAAAGTACATCTCATGAAAAAACCACAACATCTTCATTAAAACTTTAAATAAACCAAGGGTGAATTAATTATTGATATTGAGAATTTCCCATTGAAAAGCAAGCAAAGGGCTTAGTTAACTCATCATTCAAATATAACTATAAAAATACTTAACAATAAGTATGTAGAGGTGCACAAAAACTCGCTCATTTCAATCATCCAAAGTAATATTTTCTCTTTGGGGAAAAATATCTGTCAATTTACTGTACATTTGACATCTATCAAAAGTAGTAGAAGAAAATAATCATTAAAATTAATATTTTTTTGAAAATGACATCTATCATGAGGAATAGATTAGCAGTTATAAGAAAAAGTACATTTAGCAAGCTGAGTATATTTACGAAAATAGTACTTTTTAGAGCTTGATGAATAATGCAGATATATTTAATACTGCAACTGATGCAGGTTTCAGAGCAAGGGTATAAAAAACAACTGATTTTTTGTAAAATAGATAAAAGTTCGCTTAATATCGCTTGAAATATGTAAATTTGGCGATCGACGTTCCAAGTAAAATAACTCTTCAACTGGATTTATTTCCAGAAATACATATTATCAA
>JBCBQE010000003.1:0-31726 GCA_039820385.1 Cyanobacteria bacterium J06635_10 | reverse complement strand
CACAGAAGCACCAAATTCATCGCTACCTGTAAATAATTGTAAAATTTCTGCACCAGCAGCACTAAAGGTACTATGCCCGGAAACATAATCAGGAAAGGGTGGTGAAGGATCGCCTCCAGGAGTTTGGTAAGTAAGAAATTCGGTTGCTAATATTGTTTGAGTTCCATTTTCTGGTGTCCATGCATCAATCGCAAAACCACCGAGTTCTTCATTAAACTCCCCGATTAATCCCAATTCTCCCAGTTCCCGAACTGCTCCAATAGGACGAATATAATCATAAAAGAGTTTTGTGTCCCAAGTTGCAATACCTGCATCAAATACTGCATTACCCAAAGCAAAAAATAATTGAGCATCTTCATCGAGACTATTATTATCCCGTGCCGAAACGAATTGTCCAAAAGTCATCCAAGTACCCGGAGGAAAAGGAGTTCCACCACCATCTTCCCAAAACTCTGCAATCAATTTCTGCTCGTCGTTAAGATTGGCACTAATATTAACAACTTCTTCAGTCTGAGCGATAAATTCTGGGTTAATTACATCTCCTATAAGACTCTTATCGATATCCAACACAGAGCCATCTTCTAGGGTAATTGTTTTCTCTGCTAAGTTTACATCCCCATCTACAAGTAGAAATGGTTTTGGTGCTTCTGGACGAAATTGCGAGCCAGACTCCAAACCAAAGGGTATAACGCTTCCCCATTGAGGTGTCAGAAATTCTTGAATGCGAATTTCATCTCCCGGCTCTGCATCAATTGGCACTAATTCTGGCAACCACCTTTCAATATCAACTCTTTGTTCTGGTGTATTAACTGGCTCATATCCAGTTATATCCGAATAGCGCTCCCCTAAAGTTCCATTTGGATTGTCGCCTAATTGATTAGAACCATCTTGACGACGAAATTCTAGCAATTCGGCTGCCATCACATTACCAATCCCTGCGGCAGTTGAGGTGTCGGTAGTCGTATTGTGAGGATCTAAACCTAACTCACACATTAATTCGTCGAAAATATGAGTCTGATGGGGGAAGAGATCCGTTAAAACCCGATAAGCTGCATAACTCATCGCTTCAGATTTATTTGCTTCGGTATTCTCTGATGCGGGACGTTGCAAATCATCATCGAGTTGAGTTGATATTGCTTGAGGATCGTATGCTGACCAAGCATCAAACATCGCTGTATGCATTATCGCATAAGCGCGAGATGCAATTGTCGGACCTGTTGGTGATGTATTACTTGCAGCTTCTTGAACTACTCGATCCCAGCGTACGGAAATAGTTGGAGAAGGATCGTTAACAGTTACCAGTTGAGTCTCGGGGTTTAATTGAAGATTAATCGTTGAGTCTTCCATTCGACTTAAAATTAATTAACTACTAGGAATTAGAAAGTCTAGCTAGAGTTGTCTATGATTGTTTGTGGAAAACAAGACTCGGAGTTAGCTTGCACCAATAACAATATTTTGCGAAAGATATACACCCTGAGTTTTTTTACCTTTTCTTCCTAAGAATATAAACTTAGCTTGGCTGGTATAAATATAAATTTTAGATGAAGATATTAGCGAGAATCTTAGTTATTTGTTATTTAGATAAAGCTAGAGGTCGCTTCAGTCATCAGTTATCAGTTATCAGTTGTCAAAATAACTAAGTATTCTCTACTCTGCTATAGAATTTAACCCGTATATTGTATTAAGTAAAATTGATGCTTTAATCACTCAGTATTACGGAAAAAAGCCTTTTTAAACTACAAATGTCTTTTATATAATGTACTCTTTTACTCTTTATTAAAAATAAATATCGTGGTTTATACGCACACTATTCAGATCGGAGTTAGAATCTTTGAATTCTTAATGTACTGGTATCATAAGAATATGACATAGAAACTATAAGAATCCAGACGAAGCTTTTAAAGGAGCTATCCGGAGAGTGGGATTGTTGAGAATTGCTTGGGCTAGTAGTCCACGGAGTAGGACAGATTCTAGTAATATTTTTAGCGACGAGCTACTTACTACTTACTAACCTCCACCCTTGCGAGAGTACTTGTCGATCGCAATACCGCGATCGCAGTTTATTAGCTATTGTGTTAAGTTTTGTAAAAGTTACAGTTATTTTCTCGAAAAATCCAGAGATAGAATTGAAGTCTTTAAATATTAGCGGTTATGCATAGTTTCAGATAGGTTCAACCGTGAGATTACCTAAAAAAAATAATGATATTCAACAATAGACAGTTTTACAATAGCAGTTAAACTGCAACTATTGACGGGCACCCATGACGTTGAGCTTGAGGTTGAATAAGAACAAACAATGAACTTAATTATAGTTACTTTCGCGGCGATCGCTATTGGTATATCTTGCGGTGCTATTATCGTTTTGTTGATAGTTATCCAGCGTCGCCGTCAAAAGGTAGACAGTATGGTTTCTACTAACAATTTAGTTGGTCTTTATGGCACTGTAGAAATCCCTTTCGATCGTACTTGTAAGGGTAAAGTAAGAGTTAATATACCGGGACAAGGTTCGATAGTTGATTATGTAGCTTGTACTGATGAATCTAAAAGTTTTGAGGCAGGAGATAGAGTTTTTATTGTACAAGTAAAGAGAAATCAATTGTGGGTAATTGGCGAACAGTCTATGAATAATATGATGTCCGATTAAACAGTTATTCTATTTGTGAGGTTTAAGAAGTAATGAGTAATAGGTAATAAGGAATTATAATCGCTCTGGTTTATATAGTAATTAATTAGCCGAATTTGGTATAACTCAAGGCGATAAGAGATGACAAAACTTGTAATTAATAGCAAGCTAACAACCAACTAATAACGATGTTTAAATCCGTTTTAAAACAAGAAGTTCAGAGCTTACAAATAGCGCAAATTGAAACAAACCGTCCGATAGAAATTCAGCAAAATCAATTGGGTGGACTTCTTCTGACTAGTTTACCAATTGCCTTGGGAATATTCGGTAGTGTTTTAACTGTTTGGTTTCTTAAATCTTGTCTGTGTGTTTGTAAACCTAATGAAGTTATAGTTATTTCTGGACGTAAGTGGAAGACAAAAAATGGGCAAGAAGTCGGATATAGAGTACTATCTGGCGGAAGAGCAATTCGCATTCCCATTGTGGAGAAAATCCGACGCATGGATGTTACAACTATGCCGGTACCAGTAGAAGTTAAAAACGCTTATTCTAAAGGAGGTACACCCTTAAATATTCAAGCGATCGCCAATGTAAAACTTTCCAGCAATCCGGAAATTATCGGGAATGCGATTGAAAGGTTTTTAAAAAGCGAGAGAAATGAGATTTTACGAGTAGCCAGAGAAACTCTAGAAGGTAATTTACGGGGAGTTGTGGCGACTTTAACGCCGGAGCAGGTAAATGAAGATAGATTGCAATTTGCCGAAAGTATAACTTCTGATGTCAGCAGGGATTTGATGAAGTTAGGATTGCAAATCGATACTTTAAAAATTCAAAATGTTTCAGACAATGTTGATTATTTGAGTTCCATCGGGCGCAAGCGGATTGCGATGATTGTGAGAGATGCTCAGATTGCAGAATCCAATGCTCTTCGCGAAGCCGAAAGTGTAGAGGCAAAATGTCAGCAAGAGGCAGAAGTTGCAAAAACTCAAAATCACATTGTGACTTTAGAGAAAGAAAACGAATTGCGAGAAATAAAAGCTAAATTAGAACAGGAAGCACGCTCCGAAGAAGAAATTACTACGGCAACAGTTAAAGAGAAACAGGCTTTTTTCGAGCAAAAACTCCAACAATTAAGAGCAGAATTAGAGCGTCTGCGTTTAGAAGCAGATCAAGTATTACCTGCAAAAGCACAGCAGCAAGCTAAAGAATTGCGTGCTAGAGGTGAGGCATCAGTTATTGCCGAAAATGCTAAAGCAGCAGCTTTAGTTAATGAAATGCTTGCTCAAGTTTGGCAAGAAACAGAATGTGATGTGTCTGAATTATTTTTGATTCAGCAATTAGAAACTATCTTGAATGAAGCTGTAGAAATTCCCAAACGACTTTATTTAGACAAAGTAAATGTTGTAGATAGCGGCGATGGTAAATCTTTAGCAAGCTTAGTAAAAATTTATCCAGAAATTCTCAATCAGTATCTCGAAAGTATCAATCAAACTTTAGGTATTGATGTAGTTGGAACTCTTAGTGGAAAGAAGGGAAAGTGAAATAGGAGTTAGGAGTTAGGAGTTAGGAGTTAAGAGTTAGGAGTTAAGAGTTAAGAGTTAAAATCTATAAATTTTATTTCCTATTCCCCATTATTAATTTTGATTGGAGAAAATCATGTTATCAATTGTTAGTTTATTATTAGGAATTTTCGGTTTTAGTTCAGCTGCTGGTTATTGGATAATTCGCTATTTTTATCATATTTGTCAGCCGAGTGAGGTATTAATTTTTGCTGGCGGTAAACATAAAACTTCTGATGGACGCGAAGTTGGATATCGTCTGGTAAAAGGTGGTAGTAGCATTCAAACTCCTTTATTAGAACGCACTTTTCGGATGGATTTGGGTAATATAATTATCGATCTCAAGGTGAATAATGCTTACTCTAAAGGTGGAATACCCTTGAATGTAGAAGGTGTCGCTAATATCAAAATTGCTGGAGAAGAACCTATTATTCATAATGCAATTGAAAGATTGCTCGGTAAAAGTCGCAAACAAATTGAGCAATTAGCTAAAGAAACTTTGGAAGGAAATCTTCGAGGAGTTTTAGCTAGTTTAACCCCAGAAGAAGTTAATGAAGATAAAATTGCTTTTGCGAAAAATTTATTGGAAGAAGCAGAAGATGATTTAGAGAAGTTGGGTTTGGTTTTGGATAGTTTACAAATCAAACAAATTTCCAGTACTGCGGGATATCTAGAAGCTATGGGAAGAAAACAACGCGCTGAATTATTGCGAGATTCGCGGATTGCAGAAGCTGAAGCTATGGCTAAATCGGAAATTTGCTCTTCTGAAAATGAGAAACTCGTTGCTTTAAAACGTATTGAAAAAGATTTACAAATTACAAAAGCTGAAGCCGAAAGTAGAGTTAGAGATGCTGTTACCAAAAGGGTGGCAATGGTAGCTGAGGTAGAAGCTGAAGTTGGTGCCAATGTGGTTAAAACTCAAGCTGAAGTTGCGGTACAAAAAGAACGTATTAAACAAGTTGAACAGCAACTTATTGCTGATGTTATCGCACCAGCAGAAGCCGAATGTGAAAGAGCGATCGCACAAGCAAAAGGTGATGCGGCAAGTATAATTGAAGATGGTAAAGCACAGGTAGATGGTACTAAAAAGTTAGCCGAATCTTGGCAAAATGCTGGCAGTAATGCTAGAGAAATCTTCTTGTTACAAAAATTTGATGTCTTACTTAAAGCAATGGCTTCGAGTATTCCAGAGTTAGAAGTCGAGAAGGTAACTATCGTTGATGCCAATGGGGGTAGTAATGCGACTAAAATGGCGGCTTTTATCGAACAACTCCGTCAAACTACTGGTTTAGATATTCCCGAAATTATTCAGAGTTTTACCAGTAATCAGTCTATCAAGAGTGCGGAAGCTCCTACTACAAACAAAATAGCTTCCCAAGATCAAGTTTAGTTTTGAAGCCAATTTTCTCCATAAATTGTTTTCTCCCCCTGCTCCCCCTGCTCCCCCTCCTTACCTCCACCCAGCAATATTAGCTTGTGATACCATTTCTTTACAAAGATGCGCCGAATGCCCGCCACCTAACGGTTGGCTTTGTAGAGGTAGCTCCAGCCTTCCAGGCACAGAGCGATTCGCAGCACGCCTCATACAGAATTGGTATGAGAGCACTAGCCGGCGGCTGATAGAATCTCCCGCATTCCATGCGGGGGAGTGTCAATCAGGTAAAGGATGGAAAAAAGTCCCATACTGCAATCCGGGGAAAAAGTAATTCAATGCAACGAAAATTACAAACAAAATAACTATTGCTAAGGTAGCAACAACAGGAGCGCTAGAAAGATATTTAAGTAAATAACGTGATTCCATGATTAATTTACCTTCAAAAACTTTTTTGCTACGAGATAAACGATTGTGAATGATTGTTTTATGTCGATGGTTTTGTACTAACGAATAGAAATCGGAATTTCATCATCGGGAGCAACTAATTCACCACTTAAAAACTCCTTAAGTGCTAACATTGGCCACATCAAAGCCTTAACCATACAACCTACAAAAAGTGCTACATCAATAAATAATTCTTTTTCTTCTCCTGCACCTTGTTTTCTTATTGTTACTAAGTAAGAACGTCCGCTCCAACCTATCCAACCTGCAATATATAAAAACATCCCAATCGGAACAATTACGTCAAATGCAAGATTTAAACGGTCGAGAACTAAATGTGGTAAACCATCGTCGCCACAAAGTAACTGAGAATAAGCTTTAAATGGCTTGGTAGTGTAATAACTATCAGGCGCATTTTGCATACGTTCTACAAACGCGGAAGATTCTTTACAAGGTACCAGTGTTGTGTTCTCTGCTAATCCAACAGGAACAAAATTCATCCAGAGAAAACTTGTCAGTAGTAGAACGAAAAATAATCTTTTCATAAGTTTATTGTTTGTTGTTTGTCAGTGAATTTTGGATCTTGAAAACAGTGCGATATCGAAGTGCAACGCCAGTAGAGTTTAGTGAGTAGTGAGTGGTGAGTAGTGATGGGGTAAGTAGTGAGTAAGAATTCAGAAGAAGTTATTTATCTTTCTACCCCCTCTACCCCCTCTACCCCATCTACCCCATCTAATCTTCCTCCCCTTATCTCCCCATCTCCTTCCTCGAAGCGAATAATTAAACTGTTTGCTTTTTACGGCTAGTCAAGTCACCAACTTTCTGGAAGACACCGAACTCAACTTGTTCTTCGTCTAAATCGGGGTCAATTCCAGCAAAGACATCTCGATAGATAGTGCGGGAACCATGCCAAATATGACCAAAGAACCACAACAAACCCCAAATTGTATGAGCAAAAGCAAACCATCCACGGGTACTTGTACGAAATATCCCGTCAGAGTTGAGTGTTGCGCTGTCAAATTCAAAAATTTCACCTAGTTGAGCCTGACGAGCAAATGGTTTAACCTCAATTGGATCTGTAAATGTTTGACCATTCAAAGTACCACCATAGAAACTCACAGTTGTACCAGTCTGCTCAAAGCTATATTGGGATTCTGCTCGTCGGAAAGGTATATCCGCACGTACAATATCATCTTTATCAGTCAAAACAACGGGGAAAGTTTCAAAGAAATTAGGCATTCGTCGTACAGTCAATTCCCTACCTTCTCCATCTTTGAAGACTGGATGACCAGACCAAGTTTGAGCAATACCATCTCCTTTATTCATTGCTCCTACTCTAAATAAACCACCCTTGGCAGGACTATTACCAACATAGTCGTAGAAAGCTAATTTATCTGGAATGCTAGACCAAGCCTCTGAAAGGGTTTTTCCATCCGCCAATTTGGTTTGCACTCGTCGATTAATCTCATTTTGGAAATAACTATTATCCCATTGATAACGAGTTGGACCAAACAGTTCAATGGGAGTTGTAGCGCTACCGTACCACATAGTACCAGAAACTATAAAAGAAGCAAAGAAGAATGTTGCTAGAGCGCTGGCAAGTACGGTTTCAATATTACCCATTCTTAATGCCCTGTAGAGTACCTCTGGAGGACGAAAAGCTATATGAAAAATACCGCCAATAATACCAGTAATTCCCGCAGCAATATGGTGAGCTACAACACCACCAGGATTAAAAGGATTAAAACCCTCTGCTCCCCACACCGGAGCCACTCCCTGGATATGACCGGTTAATCCATAGGGATCGGAAACCCACATTCCCGGACCAAATACACCTGTAAGGTGAAAAGCACCGAAACCAAAACAAAGAAGACCAGCTAATAATAGATGAATGCCGAAGATCCTGGGTAAATCAAGAAATGGTTCATTGGTTTTGCTGTCTTGAAATAAATCCAAATCCCAATAAACCCAATGCCAACAAGCAGCTAAAAATAACAAACCTGCCAAAATAATATGAGTAGCCGCGACACTTTCAAAAGTCCACAGGCTAAAACCAGTCACGGGTTCCCCCGTAATACTCCAACCACCCCAAGATTCCGTAACACCCAATCGAGCCATGAAAGGCAATACATACATACCCTGTCGCCACATTGGGTTAAGAACGGGGTCGCTAGGGTCAAAAAGGGCTAATTCGTATAATACCATTGAACCAGCCCAACCAGCAGTAAGCGCCGTATGCATCAGGTGGACAGCAATTAGTCTTCCTGGGTCATTTAAAACTACAGTATGAACGCGATACCAAGGTAATCCCATAAATGATGTTCCTTTATGAAAAGTTATCAGTCAGGAGTTAGGAATTAGGAGTTATGAATTCTTGAGTTCAAAATTTATAACTCCTAATTCTTTTGGACTCCCTGGTTTTTAAAAGAAAAGTTGTAAGTATGTACCCGATATAGAATCAGGAAAAAATGTTTTCAAAAACATCACCGCAACTGAAAAAAAGACAAAAGCAATAGTTACAATCACCGGAGCAATTATCCGTTCGAGTAAAAAATCCTGCATCCTTACAACCAGAGGATTTTTACGAAGCGTCAGAACCATAAAAGAATAAAACCCCCTTAATCACTAAATAATTACTCACCATTCACAATTGACTACTCACTACTCACTCTTCACGTTCATTAATCCAAAGGTTTCATCGATAATGCTGGTTCATCAACTCTATCGATACCTCTTTCAAAACCAGCAGCAGCAGCTCTCGCACGACCTGCATGCCAAAGATGACCGACAAGAAACAGCAGCGCGAAAATAAAATGAGCAGAAGCTAACCAAGTACGAGGTCCAACAAAATTAAAAGAATTAAGCTCCGTTGCTAAACCACCTACAGAATTGATTGAACCAATAGGAGAATGAGTCATGTACTCCGCAGCTCTACGCTTTTGCCAAGGTTGAATATCATGCTTGAGCTTGTCGATATCCAGTCCATTAACTCCTCGTAAAGGTTCTAACCAAGGAGCTTTGACATCCCAAAAACGCATCGTTTCAGCGCCAAAGATGATTTCTCCTGTTGGCGATCGCTGTAAATATTTACCTAAACCAGTGGGACCTTGAGATGTAGATATATTCGCTCCTAAACTTTGGTCGCGCACTACAAAGTTGAATACTTGAGCATTCGCAGCCTCAGCCACTGTCGGTCCATAAAACTCGCTGGGATAGGCAGTATTGTTAAACCAAATAAACATTGCAGCAATGAAAGCTTGTCCAGCTACATTACCCAAACTTTGGGAAAGATAGGCTTCACCAGACCAAATAAATACTCTATTAGTCCACTTAAAAGGCTTCGTGATAATATGCCAAATACCACCGAGTATTAGCATACTGCCTACCCAAATATGACCGCCCACTAAATCTTCTAAATTATCAACGGCAACAATATTGCCTTTACCACCAGTAAACGGGCTGAATACATAACCGAAAATGATTCTTGGATCGAGTGTAGGATTAGTTACAAGACGGACATCACCACCTCCGGGAACCCAAGTATCATATAAACCACCCCAAAACATTGCTTTACCCACAAGTAAAAAGGCAGCGACACCAAGAGCAATCAGGTGGTATCCCAGAATACTAGTGACTTTGTCTTTATCGCTCCAATCAAAATTGAAGAAACCTGCGAGCTTTTCCGGACCTTTGATTGAGTGATAAATACCACCAAAACCCAAGACAGCAGAGCCAATTAAATGTGTTACGGCGATAGCAAAAAATGGGAAAGTATTAATTATTTCACCACCACCACCCACGCCAATACCGAGGGTTGCAATGTGAGGCATTAAAATTAAGCCCTGTTCGTACATAGGCTTTTCAGGTACGAAGTGAGACACTTCAAACAACAGCATTGCTCCAGCCCAGAAAGCAATTACTCCTGCATGAGCAACATGAGCGCCCAAAAAGCGACCCGATAAATTGATAAAACGAGCATTTCCAGCCCACCAAGCATATCCAGTAGATTCTTGATCCCGTCCTTCTCTTTCTCCAGGGCCAGGACTAACAGGACTAATGCTTGTTGTAGTTGAACTTTCAAACGGTGTTTCCATTATTAATTGTTTTGTATTGTTTGTAATGGGTAATGGGTAATGGGTAATTGGTAATTGGTAATTGGGAGAATTCTAAATTCCTAACTCCGCGAGCTCTTAAAGCGCATTTCCCCGAGGTAATACTTCTGGGGGAAATTGGAAGTGTTGATGAGGCTGGTCTTTCTCTGCCATCCAGGCTCTAGCACCTTCATTTAAGAGGATGTTCTTGGTGTAAAAAGTTTCAAATTCGGGGTCTTCAGCAGCTCGTAATTCTTGGGAGATAAAATCGTATGCTCGCAAGTTAAAAGCTAACCCAGCCATTCCGATTGCACTCATCCACAAACCAGTTACTGGTACGAACAACATAAAAAAGTGCAACCACCGCTTATTAGAAAAAGCTACTCCGAAAATCTGCGACCAAAAGCGATTTGCTGTAACAAAAGAATAGGTTTCTTCTGCTTGAGTCGCGGAAAATGCTCCGAATGTATTAAAGTTTCTGCCATCTTTAAACAGAGTATTTTCCACAGTAGCACCGTGAATGGCGCATAATAAAGCACCTCCTAATACACCAGCTACACCCATCATGTGAAACGGATTGAGCGTATAGTTGTGGAAAGCTTGGAAGAATAACAAGAAACGAAAAATTGCAGCTACTCCAAAGCCAGGAGCAAAAAACCAGCTAGATTGACCCAAAGGATAAATCAAGAATACAGAGACAAAAACAGCAATTGGTGCAGAAAAAGCAATAGCATTATAGGGTCGAATACCTACAAGTCGAGCAATTTCAAATTGTCGCAGCATGAAGCCCATTAAACCAAAAGCACCATGAAAAGCGACAAAATTCCACAATCCACCAATCTGACACCATCGGGTAAAGTCTCCTTGAGCTTCAGGTCCCCACAATAATAGTAAGGAGTGACCCATACTATCAGCCGGTGTAGAAACAGCGACTGTCAGGAAATTGCAGCCTTCTATGTAAGAACTGACTACACCGTGGGTATACCAAGAAGTTACAAAACTGGTGCCAGTAAACCAACCCCCGATAGCCATGTAAGCACAGGGGAATAACAAAAGACCAGACCAACCGATAAACACAAAGCGATCGCGTTTGAGCCAATCATCAAGAACAGTGAACCATCCCCAGTCAGTCTGACTGCGTTTGATTGCTATAGTCATAGTATTTTTCCTTGTTTACATTGAAGTAGTGATATTATGTCTCACTCAAAGATTTAGGCAGTAGGGGAGAGGAGGAGACAAGGGAACAAGAAGAAGAGATACGTCTTAGTGACAAAAGTATTACTTAAATATTTAATACCCAATGCCCAATTCCCCATGCCCAATGCCCAATTCCCATTTTTACCAATCTGGACTCCCATCGTTAATAAAATAAGGAGTACCTGGTAAAGCAAGAGCTTGAATAATTTGGTCAAAATAAGGAGTAACGAAAGCAGCGTCCTCTTCACCAAGAATTTCTCGTGCTTCTTCTTTGATACATTTCAATGCTTCTACCCAATTTGCTAAGGGTATACCCAAAGATCGGTACATTTCTTTCATACCGACAATGCCAATTTCTGTTAATGGCTGTTCGTTACCTGCTAAAACACAGTATGCAACTAAACGGATATACCAACCTTGATCGCGCTGACATGAAGATGTTTTTCTCATGTTTCCGCTATTGCTGGGGGTGTTGGGACATCGTTTCCAGAATTTATTGCTACCTTGTTCTACCAATCGTCTTTGATTTTCCGCCAAAGTTGTCGCAATCCGAATCCGTTGCGCTCCTGAATGACAAAAATTTTGTAGAAGCTGAATTTCTGCGGGGGTAGGATAACGCAGTTCTTCATCAGCGTTAATAATCACTTGTTTGACTATACTCATAATTTTCCTCGTTTTGAGAGTCAGTCATTGTTTCTGATAACTGCGTCATGGTTTCTGAAATTAGCTCTGATTTGGAGTTATTAGATACATGCTCGGAGTTTTCTTGCTCCATATCTGCAAATTCTGACCAGAAAAGTTGTTTTGGGATATTACGCTGTTTGGGAATAAATGCATCTAGTTCGGAAGCTGATGAAATTGATGATTTAGCCCGTAAATTTACAGCTTCAACGGACTTAGAACGACGCATACTAAAACCTTTGGGTGTAATATAACGCTCATGGGGAACCGTATCTTCCCCGAAAATTTCCATGTACTCGGAATTGTCAATGATTTCATCTATGAGAGCATAAAATCCCTTGGTGGCACAAATATCGTAGTAGCGATTCATTTCTTGTCGTCCATAGGTGGGACGACCTAATAAACGCCGATGAATGTATTCAATTGCTTTTGTAATGTAGAGTTTTTCCCAATACATTCGACGAAACCATTGAGATTTACCTAGCTGACGGATAAACTCTCGCATGGTAATTTCGCCACCTTTGAGTTTGATTTCTGCGGTTGTTAAACGTTGACTTTGTAAAAGTTCGCGACCAAATACTTGTCGATAAGCTCCATTAATCACTGCTTCTTTCGAGTGTTTCGCTAAACTTACGCTCAATTCTTGAAGCTTTTTCCCGTTCTTACTTTCATCTGTGTTTTGACCATTTTGTAGAGAATGTATATCAAATTTCTCTACATGCTCTAACTTCATTACACCAAGCAAAGAACCACGTATTTGAGAATCGCTAGCTCCAGAATCAATCAGAATCCGACGAGTATCTTTGTTGAAAAATGCAAGTTCAGGATAAGGATTGCGGGTTTCTTGAGGAAAGATTGCACCAAACTGAATTTCTAAGGGATCGTTTCCACAACCGTAAGGATGTATATTAGGTAGCGGTTTTTGATATTTACCAAATAGCGTTACAAATTGAGGAACTTTGCGTACTGGAGCGCTATATTTTAATAAATCAATTTGCGGTCCCCAATTACGACATTCTTGAGCTTCTTGTCCCAAACCTCGTAGATATGGAACTGTTTCCTCACCAAAATAATCGCTATATTCCTGAGAATCCACTAAAGTATCTACCAATTTAGGTAAACCACCTTTAGTCATAACTGCAAAATATTCCTGAAATTCTGCAAGGGAACTCAAACCGCGACCTAAAAAGTGACGCATCGCCAACTCAATAATGCGACTGATTGTATAAGGTTCGTAAAACAGTCTCCGATAAAGAGGAGATTTACCCAACCTCCGGACAAACTCTTTCATCGAAATTTGTCCACCCTTGAGTTGAGATTCTAATTCAGTTCCAGGAAAAGCATATATTGCTGTAACGTCACGCTCAAAAACTTGACGATAAGCTGCTTTTATCGTATCTCGCTTTTCTGTTTCTGATAGAACCGATTTCATCAGGAATTTTGGTCGGTTTTCAGACGCGATCGCATAACTTTGGGGTAGTACCAAACCCTGTTGCTCGTTGGAAACCCCAATTCTTAACTTGTCCGAGGGTTTTTCCTCTAAATACTCAGAAATTAATCTATCAAAATAATACTTGACTATATTGCCTGCTTCAGTATTATCTTGCAAATAACTAACCGACTTCTGTCGCATTTCTTTCAGAGCAACAACAGTAGCTTCGGTTACATCTTCCGGAATGACTCCCCGCAATCCCCGCACATTAACAGTCAGGATGCTAGCATCCCCGGCAACAATTGCATAAGTGATATAACGCAAAAACCAAGACAAGTCTCGCATTGACCGTTTCATCCTTTTTGGTCCATAGCGAGAAATATTAATGAACCGAAAACCTCCAGGAAGTGGTTCTCTATTACTATAGAGCGTTCTTACTTGTTCCCACCAAGCTTTAAGGGGAGCAAAAATATTTGGAGGTTGGATTAATTTAAGACGTTCTTGAACGGGAACAACACGATTTCTTCTGGCTACAGTCAGATAATCTTCACCAATATAGTATCCCGAACCAGGTAATCCCACCTTTTCTTCAGGCTTTTCCAGGTAATCCATTGCTGAACCACCAACAAAAATACGGTTAGCTCCAGCAGATACAATTTCATCTGCATTACTAGTTAAAATTGCCGCAATTTCTAACCGCAATTCTCCGGAGCTAAAAAAAGATCCTAATTCTTGAAATTCCCTACCAGTTAAATAACGGTCTTGTTGCGACCCTTGAGAAATAACTGCAATAGGTAAAGATTGATACTGTTGTGGATTTATAACTGGGCTACCACCACTTGCTTTTAAACTCATTGAATTTTATCCTTTTTCACCGATAAGCTATCCCCCAATGCCCAATTAAGGCATTAATCCTTGAATCAAATAATCAAAATAAGGTGCTACTTGGGTAACCTCTTTTGAGGAAAAAAGTTCCAAAGAAACTTCTTTGAGGCAACGAATAGCTTCTACTAAATTTGGTAGGGGAATTTCCAAGGATTCATACATTTGCTGAACCCCGACAGTGCCGATTTCCGCCAAAGGTTCCACGTCCCCCACCACGATAGAATAAGTAATCAGGCGAATATACCAACTTTGGTCTCGCAAACATGAAGCACGATAGGTTCTATTACCGCTATTACTTGGCGTATCGGAACATCGCTCCCAAAACCTCAAACTAGCTTTTTCGACAATTTTTTGTTCGTTTTCTGAAAGAGTTGTAGCTAGGCTAAGCCGAGAAAGTCCACCTTTATAAAAGCCTTGGATAGCATTTAATTCTCCTGCATTGAGATAGCGAGCTTCTCTATCAGCTTGAGCAATTGATTTTGTAATAATGCTCATGAAATTTTTTTTGTAATTTTTTGATGGGAAATTTTGTGGTAATAGTTGACAGTTAAGTGTTAACCATTAACTATCAACTATTAATATCAAGTTCGCCGCCATTACTTATAATTTATAGTTCCTGGATTACCTCCGAAGCAATATCGCCCCCTCTCTTTACTAAGGAGAGGGTTGGGGTGAGGTTTAATAGAAGGCTGGTGTGAGGTTTTATTAGTATTCATCCGAACTTGATATAACTGCTAAAAAGCAATATTGATGAATAGATTAAAAACCTAAGATAAACCAGCAGCAATATGATCGAAGTAAACACCCATTTCTTTACCTGCTTCACTACCAACCATACTAGTGACAACTTCCTTCATTGCTTGTACAGCTCGAATTGTGCCACCAATGGGAACTCCTAGAGAATTGTAAGTTTCTCTCAAACCATTCAAAATGCGCTCATCTAAAATTGAAGTGTCACCAGCTAACATCGCATAGGTTGCATAGCGGAGAAAATAGTCCAAGTCACGTACGCAAGCAGCATAGCGACGACAAGTATACATATTGCCGCCAGGAGCGGTAATATCTGTGTAAAGTAAAGACTTAGCAACAGTCTGAGTGACGATATTCTTAGCATTAGCACTCACAGCAGTAGCAGCACGGGCTCGCATATCACCACTGTGAAAGTAAGATTCTAGCTTTTGCAATGAAGTGTTATCTAGATACTTACCTTGAATGTCAGAGGAATTGATCAAAACAGTAATTGCATCTTGCATAATAAAAGTCTCCCAAATAAAGTTTCTATTTTTTAAACACAGTCCCGATAAAAGAAAATTCTCACCATCAAGAATGAAAGTAATTTTCCTCACTATTTACTACTCACTTTCAAGCTAGAGGAGCAGAGAGTTTTTCAAGAAAGAGCCTGAATGATATAGTCAAAATAGGGTCCTACTTCAACTGCATCTTCTTCACTCATCATAGATACAGCTTCTTCTTTAATGCAGCGCATGGCCTCAACTAAATTTCTCAATGGAATTTCTAAATTGTTATACATTTCTTTAATGCCGAGGGTGCCTATTTCTTCTAAGGGTTTTTCACTACCAGCCAAGATAGAATAAGCAATTAAACGCACATACCAACCTTGGTCGCGCTGACAAGAAGCTGTCTTGCGCTCGTTTCCGCTATTACTTGGAGTATTAGGACAGCGTTCCCAAAATCTCATGCTACCATTTTGGACAATTTGTTGTTCGTTGTCTGCCAATATTCTGGCAATACGAATTCTTTGGTCTCCTGTTTTTAAAAAATCTTGAAATATTCTTAATTCTTTAGGAGCAGGATATCGGGCTTCACTATCAGCGTTAAGAATTAATTCAGTGACGACACTCATTATTTTTCCTCATTATTAGTTGTTGATTATTAGTCAATCGATTTTAGATTTTAGATTTTAGATTTTGGATTGACGCTTTCAGCAGAACTACCCCCTCTTCCCCCTCTTCCCCTTCCCTATCTTTACCTGGCAGAGTTATTTTGTTTGAGTAGCAGCACAATAGGTTGGTGTTTTATCTAAAGTCATCAGTCAGATATTACTGACTAATGACTTTAATCTCCTCAAGCTGCTAATGCTGGAGCTTTAAGGGAAACAGTAACCGGAATTGATTCACCAGATGCAAGATCCAGTGGAAAATTATGAGCATTCCGTTCGTGCATAACTTCAAAACCTAGATTGGCTCGATTTAATACATCGGCCCAACTGGGAAGTACTCGACCTTGCGAATCAAGGATTGAATTATTAAAATTAAATCCGTTGAGGTTGAATGCCATAGTACTAATACCTATAGCTGTACCCCAAATACAAATTACAGGCCAAGCTGCAAGGAAGAAATGTAACGAACGACTATTGTTGAAGCTGGCATACTGGAATATCAGCCGACCAAAATAACCGTGTGCTGCAACTATGTTGTATGTCTCTTGTTCTTGTCCAAATTTGTAACCGTAGTTCTGAGATTCAGATTCTGTTGTTTCCCTTACAAGACTTGATGTTACAAGGGAACCATGCATGGCACAGAACAAAGAACCTCCCAGAACTCCAGCAACACCTATCATATGAAATGGATTCATCAGAATATTATGTTCGGCTTGGAAGACAAACATAAAATTAAAGGTGCCGCTAATACCCATGGGTAAACCGTCAGAGAAGCTACCTTGTCCTATGGGATAAATCAAGAATACAGATGTTGTCGCAGCCAAGGGAGCGCTGTAAGCAACTGCAATCCAAGGACGCATACCCAACCGATAAGAAAGCTCCCACTCACGTCCCATATAGCAACAAAGTGCTGGGATGTAGTGAAACGCAATCATCTGGTAAGGTCCGCCATTATACAGCCATTCATCCATAGAAGCTGCTTCCCAAATTGGATAGAAATGCAACCCAATAGCGTTGGAGGTAGGGACAACGGCACCAGTGATGATATTGTTACCGTAAAGTAACGAACCTGCTATTGGTTCGCGAATCCCGTCTATATCTACCGGTGGAGCAGCAATGAAGGCAATAATAAAGACGCAGGTAGAGACTCCTAAAAGAGGAATCATTAAGACACCAAACCATCCAATATACAGACGATTTTCGGTACTGGTAACCCAATTACAGAACCTATCCCACAAGGGAAACCGGCTCTTTTGTTGTTGTGAAATTGTGGTCATAAGTCCGTTATTAAAATATGTGAAAAAAGTTCAATTGCACTTTGCACGAGACAATGTCTGAAAACTGGCTTATCTAGCTAAATATTAATTGTTAGCTATTCGCTGTCATTACTGATTCTCAGCCAACTCCAAGAATTCCCCATCGCAGCGATCGCCATTAGATTCACATGCGACGGGGTGATAGCGTACTTTCATAATAATTTGAGCCATCGCAGCTTTATGCCCGATAAAAATTACAGTAGTAAATAAAAATGAAGAACTAATGAAGCAGTTTATTTTATTTACAAAAATTAATATTATTTTTAAGAATTCCGATTCAAGATATGAGCGCTCAACTATAAGCCTTTTTTTCTCCATACTCGAGAACCAAGCAAACCTTCAGCGGAGCTTTTGGGTGGGAGGAGATTATTTCTGGAAGTATAGAAGCGTTGCTCTATAAGAACTTTAAAATTTCTTAGTAAGTAAATAAGTTAATATAGATTTTTATAAAATGTATATGAGAGTATATACTCATTAAAGATAAATTAAAGTAAATAAAAATTATTTTTATTGAAGCTAGATAACTTTTGAGTAATAAACTCATTAATAATGATTTTCAATAAAACAATTTTTATCAATCAGTTTGGCATTAAATAAAGATGTTTTGTATGAATACTATTCGCGTCTGTATACAGTCAAAAGTAAAGCGAATGATTTGCATACAAAACTTTTTGAATTCTGACTTATAAGGGACTTACTGTGAATCGTTCATTAAGCGAAGTTTCCAAGTGTAAGGGGTAATATTAAATGAGAATTTTAGTAGTTGAGGATGACGAGTGTATTGCCAAAGCTTTAGAAAACATTCTTGGTAATCAACACTACGTTGTAGATGTTGCTAATAATGGTTTACTTGGCTGGGAATTAGTGGAGACTTTCACCTATGACTTAATTTTGCTGGATGTGATTCTACCCAAACTCGATGGCATAAAATTTTGCAAGAAGTTACGGGAAGATAACTATCAAATGCCCGTTTTGTTATTAACAGCCCAAAATTCCAGTACCGATAAAGTATTGGGATTAAATGCTGGAGCAGATGATTATGTTGTTAAACCTTTTGAAGTCACAGAATTATTAGCTCGGATTCGGGTTTTACTGCGTCGTAAGAACATACCAATACAAACAGTTTTGCAATGGGACAACCTGTGTCTAAACCCTGGTAGTACCGAAGTTACTTATGGCGGTAATTTACTAAACCTGACTCCTAAGGAGTATCGTTTGCTGGAGCTTTTTCTGCGTAATAGCAATCTTGTTTTTAGCCGAAGTGAGATTTTAGATCACTTATGGGGTATGGAAGAAGCACCCAAAGAAGATACGGTTACGGCTCACATTAAAGGTTTACGACAGAAAATGACCAGAGTAGGAGCCCCAAGCGATTTGATTGAAACGGTTTATGGTTTGGGTTATCGTCTTAAAGAAACTGCGAACCGTAAACTAAAATCCAAGAGAATTGAATTTGAAAATCAACAAAGCAATAAAATACAGCATACTAAAGAAGCATTAACTCAAACCTGGGAAAGGCTAAAAATAAAGAGTATTCAACGTGTAGCAATTTTGGAGCAAGCTGTTAGTGGAGTACTGGGGAACACTCTAGAAGAAGAATTAAGAGTAAAAGCGCAAAAAGCAGCCCACAAGTTGGCAGGAGCTTTAGGCATTTTTGGTTTTTCCAAAGGTTCGCATCTAGCTAAAGAAATAGAGCAAATTTTTCAATCGGGGGTTAACTTAAACCGAACTCAGGGACTTTATTTGAGAAAATTAATTAAACTGTTGTTGCAGGAAATAAGACAGCCTGCGTTTCAGAGCGATAACGAATCCGTGCAGTATGATAAGTATTCTGTAATGGTAGTAGTTGATAACGATCAAAAACTAGCCCAGAAAATAGTTAGTGAGGCTGTTGCATCGGGAATACAAATAGAACTAGTAGAAAATTTATTAGCTGCAAAAGAAGCATTAAACAAACCCGAAGTTAGTACAGTTTTGCTCAGTCTTTCCCTTGATAAAACAACCGAAGACAGTCTAAGTCAACTTGCTCAATTAACGAACTCTACACCACCAATACCTGTAATACTGTGTAGCGCTGATGATAGTTTAACTAAGCGAATAAAACTGTCTCAATTGTTTGCTCATGTGTTTTTACAAAAACCCTTGCTTCCCGAACATCTATTAGAAGTAATTTCCAAAATCTTGAGACAGAGACATTCCCAAGCAGGTAAAATTATGGTGGTAGACGACGATCCACAAATTTTGGAGTCATTGCGGGAGTTACTTGAGCCTTGCGGACTAAAACTTTCTACATTAGATGAGCCATTATGGTTCTGGGATATTTTGGCTAATAATTCTCCCGATCTACTCATTCTTGATGTGGAAATGCCGCATATTAATGGTATTGAACTATGCCAAGTAGTGAGAAATGAACCTCGTTGGAGTACTTTGCCTATAATGTTTCTCACGGTTCATAATGATGCTAGAACTATGCAAAAAGCATTTAATGCAGGGGCAAATGAATGTTTAAGTAAATCTATGGTTGGAGCAGAATTAGTGACTCGTATATTTAATCGCTTAGAGCGGGTAAAACTTTTTGAAACAATTAATGCTGTAACTAAATAATTATTATTGCCAATTTGTTCATTTTTGACCGGTAGATAATGCAGTCTAATAACCCACCAGCCAAAGTGTCAAACAAATCTCATATTACAGGTGATAAATCGATCGCCTCTGTGGAAGTGCTGTTACACCGCATGATGAATCGCATCCGTCAATCTTTGGAATTACCTGAAATCCTCACTGGAACCGTGGCGGAAGTGCGTACATTCTTGGAAACTGACCGAGTTAAAGTGTATCGTTTTGACGCGGATGGTAGCGGAGAAGTAGTTGCCGAATCAGTCGTCGAGCAGCGTCTACCATCGCTTTTAGGACAACATTTTCCCCCAGAAGATATTCCACCAGAGGTACGGGAATTATTTATCAAGTCACGTCAGCGCTCCATTGTAAATGTCGCAGCACAAGAAATTGGGCTGAGTGGGTTGGATTGTCCGCACACTGGAGAGTCAATAACTGAAGATGATATTCGGTTTCGTCCTCTAGATCCCTGTCATGTAGAATATCTTACATCAATGGGAGTACAGTCCTCTTTAGTGGTGCCGATTTTATATCGCGACCAACTATGGGGATTGTTGGTATCTCATCATAGTTCGCCGCGACAGGTAACACAGCGAGAATTACAGATCGTACAGCTAGTTGCAGATCAATTATCCATTGCGATCGCGCAAAGTACTTTACTCGAACAAACCCGCGCTCGAGCAGCACGAGAAGCGACAATTAACCGAGTCGCGAAGCTGTTACATTCGATGACACAAATGCAGTTACAACAAGCATTGGAATTAACTGTATCTGGTTTGCAAGGGGCGGGTGGTAGGGTTTACATTGTTTCCCAAAATCCCCAAGAAGAAGCGCAGTTGTTTGTTTGTGGGGAATGGGGAATTAATCAAAATGAAGACAAACTTTTTGAGGAGCATCCGACTTGGTTCGAGTGGTTAAATACCCAGCCAAGTATTAGTAATGGAATTCAAACTTGGATCGTTTCAGACTTGGCGAGAGTAGAGTTACCAGAATATTTAGAATCTGTTTTTTCAGGAGCCAATATTCGTAGCTTATTGGTAATAGAATTGCAATCTCGACAGCAAAGGTTGGGATACTTGAGTATTTTTCGTCATGAAATTGAGATAGAAACTTTGTGGGCTAGAAAACTCTCGAGCGAAGATCCGCGACAACAACGTCCGATAATATCCTTTGAAGCATGGCGAGAATTGAAGCAAAATCAAGCACAAGAATGGACTGAAACAGAAATTGAACTAGCTTTAGCTTTAGGAAGTCATTTTGCTACAGCAATTCATCAATATGAGCTGTATCAACAAGTCCACGCTCTCAATGTTGATTTAGAACGGGATATCAAGGAGCGCAAGCAAGCAGAATTAAAAATCTCTGCCTTGAATGCCGAATTAGAGCAGCGAGTGCAGGAACGAACAGCAGAATTGCGACGAGAAATTAGCGTTAGCGAGCAAGCAAAAGCTTCCCTTGAACGCCTGAGTCGTCAAAGCGAATTAATTTTGAACTCTGCAGGTGAGGGAATTTACGGATTGAATCCTCAAGGTAAACTCACTTTTATCAACCCAGCAGCAGCAAGAATGTTGGGATATGGTGTAGAAGAATTGATTATTTCAATTGCTAATAAGGATTTAGATACTTATCCAACTTACATTCTCCCTGAATTTCCACATCTGTCAGGAGATGGATTTATGCACGCCATATTAAATCATTCCAAACCTGACGGAACTCCTTACCCTTGGTTCGAGAATCCGATTTATGCCACCTTAGAAACTGGGGCAGTACAGTATATTACCAACGATATATTTTACCGTCAGGATGGAACAAAATTTCCCGTTGAGTATGTGAGTACACCAATTTTAGAAAAGAATCAGATTGTAGGTGCTGTTGTAATTTTTAAGGATATTACTGAAAGACAAATAGTAGAGCGGATGAAAAATGAATTTGTTTCAGTAGTCAGTCACGAATTGCGGACACCTTTAACTTCCATTCGTAGCGCTTTAGGTTTACTTTCCCATGGTTCCCTGAAAAATCAACCAGACAAAAGTCAACGGATGCTAGAAATTGCTTTTGATAATACCAACCGTTTGGTACGTTTAATTAACGACATCCTTGATATAGAACGCATCAATTCTGGCAAAGTGACAATGGAGAAACAACATTGTAATGCTGCTGATTTGATGATACAAGCAGTGGATGAAATGCGAGCAATGGCTGAGAGAGCAGAAATTAAACTTGCTTTAACATCAGTTGAAGCCAATTTATGGGTAGATCCAGATAGAATCGTTCAGACGCTAACCAACTTACTGAGCAATGCGATTAAATTTTCGCCGCCACGGAGTACAGTTTACCTGAGTGCCAAGCTACAAGATTCTCAAATTTTATTTCAAATCAAAGACCAAGGTAGAGGAATCCCTGAAGATAAACTCGAAACAATTTTTGACCGCTTTCAACAAGTGGATGCTTCTAACTCTCGCAATCAAGGTGGTACGGGTTTAGGATTAGCAATTTGTCGCAGTATTGTACAACAGCATGGTGGCAAAATCTGGGTTGAAAGTATTCTGGGTAATAGTAGTACTTTTTACTTCACATTACCTATTACTCCCCTCCCAACTCTATGATTACAGATAAAAAAAGCGCACGGAGAAAGCACTGTCGTGTAGAGAGCGCAGAGGAAAGGAATAAACAGGTATAAGTAATCATAAAGTGGTAATTAATCAATATTTATTAGAAAAACAAATGAGTAAACGTATTTTGATAATTGATGACGAACGGGATATCCGAGAAGCTACTCAACTGTGTCTAGAGATTTTAGGTGAATGGGAAGTATTGAGCGCTAGTTCGGGTAAAGAAGGTTTAACCACAGCCGCAGCTGAGCAACCCGATGCGATTCTCCTAGATGTAATGATGCCAGATATGGATGGTTTGACAACTTTTGAGAACTTACAAGACAACCCTGTGACTAAAAATATTCCCGTGATTTTACTAACTGCAAAAGCTCAACCTGCTGAAAAACGTCATTTTACTCAGCTTTGTGTTGCGGGAGTGATTACTAAACCTTACGATCCGTTTACTTTGGCTGACGAAATTGCGAAAGTTTTGCAGGGATAGAAATTAATTGATTGAGACTATTGCATACGTTTTTAGGGTAATAGCATTAGCAACAAATCCTTGAGCTGAATTACTGAAATTTTGTTTTTTTATAGTCAAAGGTTGCTATGGAATTGGTGGGATGCCCCCTTCACCACCGCACCAGATAAATCTCTATGTTCCAAACCCGCAATATTCACGCTTTACTAAAACTGTCGCAGCATTTCCCCCACTTTTTCCCCGCCTCTGCTGAATAACTTTAATCAGCGTCTCATTATCACCCACTATCGCCATTAACAAATCCAAAACTGCTTTCGTCAATGGCGATAGGCTCAGCCGACACGCCCCGGTGTATCGCACTGGTTTTCACAAAATCGCGTTGCTCCCATCTTTCAAGAACGCTATTATTCGGATAAATGTAAGTTTTTGTAAATCTAACCCTCTTCTTCATAAGTTCTTCAGATTTTTTTCTTATTCTCCCAATAGCAACAAATTTATTCATTAGCACATCAAAAGTAGATGCGAAAATTGCTTGCATCTAATACTATTTCTCCATCGAGACGCGCTTAATTCAGCCCAAGTAGCTGGGCTTAGTAACTGTAGCTCCAACCTTTTAGGTTGAGAGCAATTTAGCGCAGTCTGATATCAAATTGGTCAGGAATTACAACAATCACGTGCAACCTGCGGACGTATATAAGACAAAGAAATTTTGAATTTTGAATTCCCCTAAAGGGGGTAAGGAGCCATTAATTAAATGGTACAGTTTGAATTACAACGCACAATTACGACCTCAAGCAATAGTGATTTGGTCGATAAATCCCCCTCTCAAAGCAATGTTTTAGAAAAACGCGATTGGGGAAATTACTCCCAAGTTTGGGAAAGATTTTGCCAATCGGTAACCAGTACAGATAATCGTCTTTATATTGGCTGGTTTGGGCTGGTGATGATACCGACTCTTTCTGTCGCAGCCGTCGTTTTTATAATTGCTTTTATTGCTGCTCCTCCTGTAGATATGGGGGGCTGGGGAGAACCAATTTCTGGTTCTTTACTTGATGGTAATAACATTATTACTGCTGCTGTTGTTCCCACCTCTGCGGCAATTGGACTGCATTTTTACCCAATTTGGGCGGCGGCTTCTTTTGATGAATGGCTGTGTAATGGTGGTCCATATCAACTGATTGTGCTGCATTTTTTGATTGGTATCTATTGCTATCAAGATAGGGAATGGGAGTTGAGCTATCGTTTGGGAATGCGTCCTTGGATTAGTTTAGCTTTCTCTGCCCCAGTCAGTGCCACAGCCGCAGTATTGTTAGTCTATCCAATTGGACAAGGAGGTTTTTGTGAGGGAATGCCTTTAGGGATTTCAGGAACTTTCTATTTTATGTTCAAGCTACAAGCCGAACACAATTTTCTGATGAATCCATTCCATATGATTGGAGTAGTTGGAGTCTTGGGAGGAGCATTCTTGAGCGCCATGCATGGTTCCTTGGTAACCTCAACTCTGATTCGCAAAACCAGCCAAAATAAATTGGTTAACTGTGATTCTAAGGTAGTGAAAAAAGAATCAACTTATAATTTGATGGCAGCCCACAATTATTTGGCAAGGCTTGCTTGGCATCGCTTGAGCTTCACTAACAAGCGCAATTTGCACTTGTTACTAGCAATTGTGCCGGTAGTGGGGATTTGGTCTGCTGCTTTGGGTGTCGTCTCTATGGCATTTAATATTGATGGTTTGAACTTTAATCGCCATATACACGATAATCAGGGGCGAGTCATCAACAGTTGGGCTGATTCTGTTACCTGGGCTGATTTAGGAATAGAAGTAATGAATGAAGGCAAGGTTTACTCTTTTCCCTTAGATTTATCATCTGAAATCGCAACAGTTATGAAATAAATTGATTTGGGCATGGGGTATTGGTCATTGAGCAGTTTTAGTACTTCAAGCTTGCGTTAAATCTGCTGTATTTATTGCGATGCTAATTAATAATTAAGCAATTAATACTCAATGTCTAATTCCCAATCCCCCTTGCCTATTTGAGAAAGGAGATAATCGTAATGACAATAACTCCAGAGCGGGAGCAAAAAGTGAAGGTGACGGTCGATAATGACTCGGTGCCTACTTCTTTTGAGAAGTGGTCTAAACCAGGACACTTTGACCGCTCTCTTGCTAAAGGTCCTAAATCTACTACTTGGATTTGGAATCTACATGCCCTCGCTCACGATTTTGATAGTCATACCAGTGACTTAGAAGATGTATCTCGTAAAATCTTCGCCGCTCACTTTGGACATTTAGCGGTAGTTTTCATCTGGTTGAGCGGGATGTATTATCATGGGGCAAAGTTTTCCAATTTTGAATCTTGGATGACGAACCCCACAGCTATTAAGCCAAGCGCTCAAATGGTTTGGTCTATATTTGGTCAAGAAATTTTGAATGCCGATATGGGTGATGGCTTCCACGGTATTCAAATTACTTCTGGTCTTTTCCAGATGTGGCGGGCTGCTGGGTTTACCAACAGTTTCCAGCTTTACTGTACCGCCATTGGAGCCTTAGTAATGGCGGCTTTAATGCTATTTGCTGGCTGGTTCCACTATCACAAACGCGCTCCCAAACTAGAATGGTTCCAAAATGTTGAGTCGATGTTAAATCACCACTTAGCTGGACTTTTGGGTTTGGGTTCTTTGGGTTGGTGCGGACATCTGATTCATGTTTCTTTACCCACTAACAAGTTGTTAGATACTGGGGTAGCTCTTAAGGATATTCCTCTACCCCATGAGTTCATTTTGAACCCTAGTCTGATGGGTAGACTATATCCAAATGTTGATTGGGGTTTTGTGAGTGGGGTGGTGCCATTCTTTACTTTGAACTGGGGTAAATACAAGGATTTTCTCACATTTAACGGCGGTCTTAATTCTACAACTGGCGGCTTGTGGTTAACAGATGTAGCACACCATCACTTAGCTATAGCTGTAATGTTTATTGTTGCAGGTCATATGTACCGCACCAATTGGAGCATTGGTCATAATATCAAACTAATGCTCGATGACCTGAGAAATCCGAATATGCTGCCGTTTTTGAGCTTTATTGGTCCTAGAGGTCATAAAGGTCTTTACCAGGTTCTGACAAATTCCTGGCACGCTCAGCTATCAATCAATTTGGCAATGTTGGGGTCTTTGAGCATTATCATCGCTCACCATATGTATGCAATGCCGCCCTATCCATACTTAGCAACTGACTATGCTACGGTTGTATCTTTATTTACTCACCATGTATGGATTGGGGGCTTTTTAATAGTTGGTGCAGCAGCTCATGCAGCAATTTACATGGTGAGGGATTATGACCCAGCAGTAAATAATAATAACGTACTTGACCGCGTACTTCGACACCGAGATGCAATTATCTCTCACTTAGCTTGGGTGTGTCAGTTCCTGGGTTTCCACAGTTTTGCAATGTATTGTCACAACGATACGATGAGAGCTTTTGGTCGTCCCCAGGATATGTTCTCGGATACAGGGATTCAATTACAACCAATTTTTGCTCAGTGGATACAACATATTCACACAATGGCAATTGGAAATCTTGGATTACAACCGGCTACACCTTTGGGTAATATGTTTGGGGGCTTGCAAAATTTACAAACCTCTGGACTAGGAATGACCGCGACCGGTTTACATGAGCCTGTTAGTTATGCCTTTGGAGGTGGGGTTCTTGCCGTAGGTGGTAAAGTCGCAATGATGCCCATAACTTTGGGAACGGCTGATTTCCTAATTCACCACATCCACGCCTTTACAATTCATGTCACGGTATTAGTTCTGCTCAAGGGTGTCTTATTCGCTCGTAATTCGCGCTTAATTCCAGATAAAGCAAACCTCGGTTTCCGCTTCCCCTGCGATGGCCCTGGTCGCGGCGGTACTTGTCAGGTATCTGCTTGGGACCATGTATTCTTGGGACTGTTCTGGATGTATAATTCCCTGTCGATGGTGATTTTCCACTTCTTCTGGAAGATGCAATCGGATGTGTGGGGGACGGTTGATAGTAATGGGGTGGTGACTCACATTACTGGTGGAAACTTTGCGATGTCGTCAATTACGAATAACGGCTGGTTGCGTGATTTTCTTTGGGCACAAGCTTCGCAAGTAATTACATCGTACAATTCTGCACTTTCTGGATACGGCTTAATGTTCTTGGGTGGACACTTTGTTTTTGGCTTCAGTTTGATGTTCCTGTTTAGCGGTCGCGGCTACTGGCAAGAACTGATTGAATCCATTGTTTGGGCGCACAACAAGTTAAAAATTACTACAGCGATTCAGCCCCGTGCTTTAAGCATTACTCACGGTCGCGCTGTGGGAGCTGCTCACTACCTCTTGGGAGGAATTGTCACTACTTGGGCGTTCTTCCTAGCGCGAATGTCTGCCCTGGGGTGAAGACATATCAAAACTCTCTCCTTCTCGTTACTAGTATTCGACCAACTCAAAATTGCTGGGTGAGGTTAGTGAGTAGTTAGTAGTGAATAGTAATAGTGAATAGTGAGTAGTGAGTAGTGAATAGTGAGTAGTAAAAATTAACCTTCGTACTTAGTTGAAGAAAGCGAACTACTGGTCTGTCCCATTAGTTTTGAGTGGTTTGTTTTACCCAAGATTGTGTAGAGACGTAAAATTTTACGTCTCTACAACCTCCCTCAAGGGAACTATACGGGGTAAGAACCTGTTTTCTACCCCCTCTACCCCACGCCACTTCCTACAACGGTGCGTGTTCCTCCGCAACGGAGTGGCTCCTCTCCCCCGTCCCGACCTCGATAGAAATCATAATTTTCACTCAAAAACAATGAAAATCTATGGCGACTAAATTTCCAAAATTTAGCCAAGATCTGGCACAAGACCCGACGACTCGTCGCATTTGGTATGCGATCGCAACTGCTCATGATTTTGAAAGTCATGACGGAATGACGGAGGAAAATCTCTATCAAAGGATTTTTGCTTCTCACTTCGGTCATTTGGCGATTATCTTCCTGTGGGCTTCGGGGATTTTGTTCCATGTTGCTTGGCAAGGTAACTTTGAAGTGTGGATTAAAGACCCACTACACGTGCATCCTATCGCTCACGCAATTTGGGATGCTCAATTTGGACCACCGGCAATTGAGGCTTTTACTCAAGCTGGAGCACATAATCCTGTAGATATTTGCTACTCTGGTGTCTATCATTGGTGGTATACCATCGGTATGCGAACAAATAATGAACTTTACGGTGGTTCATTGTTTCTTTTACTGCTAGCGGCTGTATTTTTATTCGCAGGATGGCTGCACCTTAAGCCTCGGTTTCGTCCGAATCTAGCTTGGTTCAAAAATAATGAATCTCGTCTAAACCATCACCTCGCAGGTTTATTTGGTATCAGTTCTTTGGCTTGGGCGGGACATTTAATTCACGTCGCAATCCCGGAATCTCGCGGTATTCATGTTGGTTGGAATAATTTTCTCGCTGTGGCTCCCCATCCAAAAGGATTGTTACCGTTTTTCACCGGTAACTGGGGTGTTTACGCACAAAATCCGGATACCGCCAATCATGTATTCAGTACTTCCGAAGGTGCGGGAACTGCTATTCTGACATTTTTGGGTGGTTTCCATCCGCAAACAGAATCGCTGTGGCTGACGGATATGGCGCATCACCATTTGGCGATCGCGGTTGTTTTCATTGTTGCGGGTCATATGTACCGCACTAACTGGAATATTGGTCACAGCATCAAGGAAATGCTCAATGCTAAGAAATTCTTTGGGCAGAAGGTGGAAGGACCATTCAATTTACCTCACCAAGGATTGTATGAAACAGTTAATAATTCCTTGCATTTTCAGTTATCTTTGGCGCTAGCTGCTTTGGGTGTAGCAAGTTCTTTGGTGGCACAGCATATGTATTCGATGCCGCCTTATGCTTTCATTGCTAAAGATTTCACTACTATGTCAGCGTTATATACCCACCATCAATACATAGCTGGATTTTTGATGGTGGGGGCATTTTCCCATGCTGCTATTTTCTGGATTAAAGACTATGACCCAGAAATGAACAAGGGTAATGTTTTAGACAGGGTTTTAAAGCACAAAGAAGCAATTATTGCTCACCTGAGTTGGGTGTCTCTATTCCTAGGTTTTCACACTTTAGGATTGTACGTGCACAATGACGTAGAGGTTGCTTTTGGTGCGGGTGATAAACAAATTCTAATTGAGCCTGTATTTGCTCAGTTTATCCAGTCGGCTCACGGTAAAGTACTCTACGGGTTTAATACTTTGTTGTCCAACCCAGATAGTATTGCTTCCACAGCATGGCCGAACTATGCTAACGTTTGGTTACCGGGTTGGCTGGATGCTGTTAACAACGGCGCTAACTCTTTGTTTTTGACAATTGGTCCTGGTGACTTTTTGGTTCACCACGCGATCGCCCTTGGTTTACATGTCACCACCTTGATTTTAGTCAAGGGTGCGTTGGATGCTCGCGGCTCCAAATTAATGCCGGATAAGAAAGATTTTGGCTACGCTTTTCCTTGCGATGGTCCAGGTCGTGGCGGTACTTGTGATATTTCTGCTTGGGATGCTTCTTACCTAGCTATATTTTGGATGCTCAATACCCTTGGTTGGATAACATTTTATTGGCACTGGAAGCATTTAGCTATTTGGCAAGGGAATGTCGCACAATTCAACGAAAATTCGACTTATTTAATGGGTTGGTTCCGAGATTATCTATGGGCTAATTCTGCTCAGTTAATTAACGGATACAATCCTTACGGTACTAATAACTTAGCTGTTTGGGCTTGGATGTTCCTTTTCGGACATTTAGCTTGGGCTGTGAGTTTCATGTTCCTGATAACTTGGCGCGGTTATTGGCAAGAATTGATTGAAACTCTCGCTTGGGCACACGAACAAACACCTTTATCCTTTGGCTACTGGAGAGATAAGCCTGTTGCTTTGTCTATCGTTCAGGCTCGTTTAGTTGGTTTAACTCACTTTACGGTTGGTTACATTGCAACCTATGGGGCATTTTTGATTGCTTCAACGGCGAGTAAGTTCGGCTGACGGGTACCCATGAGAACTTTTTTCTCCTAAAAAATTCTCATGGGAGCCCTTGACAAAGAAACTTTTTGATGTGGGTATCCTTCAGGCAATTGTGACAACTTTCTAAAAATATAGAGACGCTTTAGACCCAAAGCGTCTCTACTGAAAAAAAAATCAAAATTTAGATTATTTTTGTATCACTATAATATTTACGCAAATATTATATTTTAATCTTTAAAAATTGTCATTCGACCTCCTCCTCTGACATTTGAGCCAAATTCTAATTGTTAGAGGACTTTCTTATGTTTATTTTTTTATTAATTGCAATAATGTTGATTTTTATAACAATAAAATTTAGATATATGCATTTCTTTATAAAATAAAAATAAGATGTTTTTTCTAATTACGAAAAATAGACACAGGTTAAATATGACAAAGACAGACACAGAAACTATAAAGCCATATCAAGGCAATCCCTTTGTTGCGAATCTATCCACACCTATCAACGATTCTCCCCTAGCGAAAGCCTTTATTAATAATTTACCTGCCTATCGTAAAGGTTTAACTCCTTTTATGCGAGGGTTAGAAATTGGTATGGCTCATGGTTACTTTTTAGTTGGACCCGAAGTTGTAGTCGGACCTCTACGCGAAACTCCACATGGAGCGAATTTAAGTGGATTAATTACCGCTGTTTTTATCGCTGCATCAGCATGTTTGGGTATTTCTATTTTTGCCTTAACTACTTTTCAAGGTAATCCACGCGGGGCTTATAACTCTTACTGTAAAGATCCTCTCAGACCATTACGAACTCGTGAAGAATGGAATCAACTTAATGGTGGAGTATTTTTAGGTTCAATGGGTGGTGCAGTGTTTGCTTACTTACTATTAGAAAATTTTGATGCTTTAGATGCCATTCTTCGCGGTGCAGTTAATATAGGCTAATCTCTGATTTTGAATTGTTCGGAGATGACACTATATAGTTTGTAAATTTTCAATCACTATTTACTTCTATTTAAGCAGGAGAAATAATCATGGCAGATATGACGCAACTCACAGGAGAATATGCAGCTTCCTGGTTACCTTGGATCATGATTCCTTTAGTTTTTTATATCCTACCTTTTCCCATTTTTGCAATTCTTTTTCTTTGGATTGAAAAAGAAGATATTGAAGAAGAAAGCACTTCAATTTCAGCAAATCAAATGATGGGTAATATCACAAATATGTACTAATATCCCTCTTTTCTCCAGTGCAAACGCATCTAAAATTAAGCTAGGTGCGGCTATGCCGCACCAGCGCGGGCAAGCAATGATAAAAATTAGACCACAGAAATGAAGTATATAAAAATACTGGCATTGCTGCAATTTTACTATGAATTGCATTTATATACATTTTGTCAAGGGCTCCCTAGATAATTTTTTTCTCCTAAAAAAATTATAAGCGGGTACCCGTCAAAAACATGAAACCTGTGTAGAGACGTAACAGTGTTACGTCTCCTGCAATG
>JBCBQE010000002.1:0-34322 GCA_039820385.1 Cyanobacteria bacterium J06635_10 | reverse complement strand
AATTTTTTTATAAGAAAAAAATTCTTATGGGTGCCCGTGAGTGGTGAGTAGTGAGTAGACGTAATGCATGAATCGCCGTCTCTTCAGTTATGTTTAGAGACGGCGATCGCGATCGTAACCTTTATGGGAGGGAGGATACTTAATTTTACTCAGCTTTCTTCGCTACAATAAACACTGCTTTGCCTTTGCCGGGTTGCCATTGGTAGTCAATCTTAAAATTACCATCTATTAAACTGTCTTCCAATTCTTTTGTGGTAAACACCTTGACAAACGGTATTAAACCGAAGAATTTGCCAATTGGCCCAACGATTTTAAACCATTTCATGGAGTCTCCCAGACATGCCGTACTGGTGACAAAAAGTCCACCCGGTTTGAGCATTTTATGAACTTTGGCGATCGCCTCTTCTTTGTTTTCTAGTAAATGCAAAATACTCAACCCTAATACCATATCGAAGGTGCAATCGGGCACAGTTAATTCTTCGATAGTTAATTGTTCAAAAGTGATATTTTTGATATTTTCTGCCTGGGCTTTACCTTGAGCAATTTCAATCATCTTCTCAGAGATATCTATTGCCCGAATGTGTTTAACATAGGGAGCGTGAATAATAGCAGTAGATCCCGTACCACAGCCAAACTCCAATACCTCCATCTCCGGTTGAAAGTATTCCCGCGTGACTTGGAGTTTTTTCTGGTAAGCTGCTTCATCAGCAATGGGTTGTTTTGAGTATTTTTCGGCGATTTTGTCCCAAAATTTAGTTGAACTCATAATATCTCCTTGTATTTTTTAGTTTCTAACTTCTAAGCTGATAATGGTTTATTTAGGGTTGCTGAAAAGAAGTATGAATTAAATTTTATCGATTGCCCAAAGCTATGTAGAGACGTTACATTGTCAATCTCAAAATCTAAATTCCGCCACGAGGTAGGCAACGCCGAGTACCTGCTGCTCTAACTCAGCTTTTTTCATTAACAACATACCCTGAATTTCTTCGGGGGAGATATCGTCTTTAATAAATCGTCGAATTTGATCTAACGATAAACCCAACTCCTTGAGTGCAAGAATACGGTTTAATTCTGGTAATTGGCTAGCGCTATAGTAACGATGTCCGGTTTCAGCATCAATTCTAATTGGTTGAAACAAACCAATTTCATCGTAGTAACGCAGTAACCGCTTAGAAACTTGGGCAATTCTCGAATATTCCCCAATGCTGTACATGATGTCTTTGTTTAGTTTTGCTCGACATTCATCAACATAAGGGGTGACGTAACGTTAAGTTCAAGAGGATTGCAAAATTTCTTAAGAATCAAAGGATTTGCCTTCATATTTTGCTCGCGTCAATGGCAAATTAATTTCTGGAATACGGTGCTAGGGCTAAGTTGTCGTTGGTATTAAGCAGAACGCGATCGCAAAGTTTAAGCAGTTCTACCTCAGTCTGTGTTTTTCGCATCAGCCGCAGAAAGTTACCTTCAGCGTCAACCAAGAGTGCAATGTAGTTGAGGTACATTTTTAGGTGTCCCGCACGCGCTCGCTGTGGTGTCTTTACTGCTTCGGGAGTTTGCCGTAAACGATCGATATATTTACGTACTTCCACTAAAGGAACAGGTGCGATTTCTTTTCCTTGCAAAGCCTGCCGAATTTGATCAAAAATCCAAGGATTTGCGATCGCCCAGCGTCCTATCATCACACCTGCCGCACCTGTTTGGGAAAGCACTTTGAGAGCAGTTGCAGCACAGTCAATATTACCATTAGCAAGCACCGGACAATTCACCCATCTGACAGCTTCAGCAATTAAATTGTATTTTACTTCCCCGCGATACATTTCTTTCACCGTGCGACCGTGTAAACTGAGTAAATCAATATTGTGGCGATTGATTGTATCTAAAATCGAATAAAAGTTATCTGTATTTTCAAAGCCTACCCGCATTTTTACGGTCAAAGGACGATCGTTTAGAGCGCAACGAAGTTCTGCCAAAATCCGATCAACTGTTTCAGGTTCTCGGAGTAATCCACCTCCGACGTTTTTGCGATAAACTCTAGGTGCCGGACAACCTAGATTTAAATCAATTCCAGCAATATTATATTGACAGAGTTCCCTTGCTGTTCTTACTAAGTCCGGAATGCTTTCACCAATCATTTGAGCAAAAACGGGACGGTTAGTGTCATTTTCAGTGATTGAAGCCAAGATTTTACGATTGAGTCGCGAGTCATCCCGCACGCGAAAATATTCGGTAAAGAAGTAGTCAGGACTTCCATACTGTGCAACAATCTTCATAAACCAGAGATTTGTTACATCCTGCATAGGCGCAAGAGCAGTGAGGGGTAAATCTGGATAGAGCGATTGGGGAAGCAATACCTGGGACATAGAAATTACAGCGATAAACAAAGCATTAATGTACCATTATTAACAATGAACAATGAGCAATGAACAATGAACAATGAGCAATGAACAACTAATAATTGATCATTGATAATTGATAATTGATCATTGATATCTGTAACAAATTCCGTAACCACCTGATTCATTTTTGTATTTCTCGTTTAGATTGGGATAACTTTAGGATTAATCCCCGAATAAACGGGTTATGTTGTTTAAAGATATACGAGATTATCAAATACTCTATCTTTCTCTATTCCTTGTTTTAGGTATAGGTACGAGAGATTGGACGCTACGACCATCGATGATTATAGTTGCAATTGCGACTAGTTTAGTTACGCAATCGATTTTGACTTTAGTTATTAATCGTTTCTCCGAGGTAGAGGAGAAAGAACAAAAAATCAATATTCGCAGTCCTTTAATTACATCTTTGGGAATCACCTTACTTTTAAGAGTTGATTATCTCACAACGATGATTTTGGCTGTTGCCATGGCGATCGCCAGTAAGTTTATTTTCAAATTTGGGGATAAGCATTTTTTTAATCCTGCTAATTTCGGGATTATTTCTGCACTAGCACTAACTCCTGATGCTTGGGTTTCTCCAGGACAGTGGGGAGAAGACTGGTGGTATGGGCTGTTATTTGTCGGTACAGGTGGCATGATTTTGCAGCGTGTCGGACGTTGGGATACTACAGCAGCTTTTTTAGGATTTTATGCCTTGCTGGAGGCTATACGTAATTTTTGGCTGAATTGGACTTGGGATGTTTACTGGCATCGCTTAATGAGTGGTTCTTTATTGTTGTTTGCCTTATTTATGGTAACTGACCCTCGTTCTATCCCTAATTCCCGTATCGGACGAGTAACATGGGCAGCCTGTATTGCCCTAGTAACCTTTATTCTGCGAAATAACTTTTATCTTTCCACAGCAGTATTTTGGGCATTATTTGCACTAGCTCCGCTGACAGTGTTATTCGATACTATCTGGCAAGCATCGCGTTTTTCCTGGAGCAAAATGGTGAACAGGGAACAGTAGCCGACACCCTAAAGGATGCGGCTACACCTACAAAGTCCACCTGTGTGGACTAGAAAAACGTATTTTTAGCCCTTTAAGGGCTTTGTAGCTATAGCTCCAGGCTTTAGCCTGAGAGCGGTTAACAACTAATAACTAACCACTATCAACTAACAACTATCAACTATCAACTCTTATGAAACTATTTCGTTTGTTAATTTCAGTATTTCTAGCGATGCTTTTCGTTATTGGTTTTACTCCTTCTGCTTTGGCTTTTTGTGGCTTTTATGTGGCGAAGGCAGATTCAAAACTTTATAACAAGGCTTCTCAAATAGTTATTGCTCGTAAAGATAATCGCACGGTATTGACTATGGCGAATGATTATCAGGGTGATGTGAAAGATTTTGCGATGGTTGTGCCGGTACCTACGGTGCTCAAAGAAGAACAGGTTAAGGTAGGTAAACCGTCTACAATTGAGCGTTTGGATGCTTTTAGCGCACCGCGATTAGTTGAATATTTTGATGAAGATCCTTGTGCGCCAGTTTATTACAATCGAGAGGAAAGCGCAGTTCCTTCAGCACCACAAATGATGTCTCCAGCAATGAAAAGAAGTAACCGCAATTTGGGTGTGACGGTGGAAGCACAGTTCAATGTGGGTGAATATGATATTGTTATCCTTAGCGCTAGGGAATCTAGGGGTTTACAAAGGTGGCTGCGTGGCAATGGTTATAAAATTCCTAGAGGTGCAAAACGGTTATTAAAACCTTATATTCGTCAACAGATGAAATTCTTTGTTGCGAAAGTCAATTTAGAAAAGTTTGACGAAAACGGTTATCAGAAACTTCGTCCTTTGCAAATTGCCTACGAATCTCCTAAATTTATGTTGCCGATTCGTTTGGGAATGGTTAATTCCACATCGGAACAAGATTTAATTGCTTATATTCTGTCTCCAAAAGGACAAGCGGAACTTACTAACTATCGCACGGTGAAAATTGCTTCTAACGTTAATATTCCCGTTTATATAAAAGAAGAGTTTGGCGACTTTTATAAATCGATGTTCCAAACATCCTATACAAAGGAAGATAAAAAGGTCGCGTTTTTAGAATATGCTTGGGATATGAGTAATTGCGATCCTTGTTCTGCCGATCCACTAAACAGACAAGAACTTAAGGATGCTGGTGTATTTTGGTTGGATAGTAATTCTGATGAAATTGCACCTCCGGGTTTCCGTCGTCGTTTCCCTACTAGCAACGTGTTTATCACTCGTTTGCACGTACGTTATACCCGCAATAAATTCCCTGAAGACTTGATGTTTCAAGAAACTTCCAACCGCAACAACTTTCAGGGACGTTACATTTTGCAACATCCTTTTACAGGTAACACTAACTGTCGTGCAGGTAGACAATATAGAAGAGGTTTAAGACAGCGTTTTGAAAAAGAAGCGCAAACTCTGGCTAAACTAACTAATTGGAATATTCAAGATATTCGCCAAAAAATGAAGCTTGAAGGGCAAGCAAGTATGTCTTTATGGCAAAGTTTTCTTTCTTTGTTTGGAATGTAGAATCAGCAGTCAATTCTAAGGAAGAGGGAAGAGTTTGATGGTGTTCAAACGGACAGTAAGGCTTCATCATAAATAAATTGGTGCGTGACGGTAAATTCCTTCTTATCTCGTTACACTTGATAAATTATCGTAACCGTCACACACCCTACCAATAACTTATTACTCTAATGTCCAATGCCCCATGCCCATCAAATTTGTATCAACCAACTATTTGAGAAACTACCCGAAACCTGATACCGTCTCAACATTAATAAATCATGTTTTGGGACTTTAAGCTTGAAAAATCGGTCAAACTACTGGCAACTTTTACCTTATATCCACCCCCAATCCCAAACTATCGCTTTTGGTTTTATTGGCATTATTGGATATGTTGTAGCGACTTTAGGATTAATTAAGCTTGTAGAGGATTTAGCAACTCCTTTTGGAGAAGGAAATGTTTTAGAGATAGCGAAACTTGCGGTTATATTAGCGGCAGTTTTCCTTGTCAGGGGATTTTTTCAGTCAATCCAAGATATTTATATGGCAAAGGCTGCTCTGAGAGTAGCTTATAATCTCCGCAAGCAGGTTTACGCTCACCTACAAAAGTTAAATCTTAGCTATTTTGAAACTGCCAAAGCTGGGGATTTATCTTACCGACTCACCGAAGATGTGGATCGAGTAGGGGAAGTTGTCCATAAAATGTTCCATGATTTTATCCCTTCTTCGCTACAGTTGGTTACCATTCCCATATACATGATTTACCTTAGTTGGCAACTAACCTTAGCTACATTAATTATTGCTCCTTTAATGGGTGTTTTGATTGCTTGGTTTGGCGATCGCTTGCAAAAGTATTCTCGTCGCAGTCAAAATCAAGTATCGGATTTATCAGCAATTTTAACTGAGGTGTTTGGTGGAATTCGGATTATTCAAGCATTTGCGGCGGAGTCTTACGAGATTGCCCGGTTTAGTAAGGAAGCGGAAGGGACATTAAAAGCTAAGTACAATACGGAAAGATTAAAAGCGATTCAAATTCCGATTATTGGATTTTTACAAGCATTAAGTTTCATATTATTACTCTTTTTTGCTGCTTGGCAGATTTCTATAGAAAATATTACGGTGGGAACCTTTTTTAGTTATCTTTCGGCAGCGGCTTTATTAATCGATCCTGTAGGGCATACTACGAATAACTATAATTTATTTAAGGAAGGGGAAGCCTCTGTAGACAGAGTTTTTGAATTATTAGTAATTAAACCAGCAGTAGTAGAAAAACCAGACGCGATGACTCTACCGCCAGTTACGGGTAAAGTTGAATATCGCAACGTTAGCTTTGCTTATCAAGCAGATAAACCAGTCATTCAAGATATCGATTTATTAGCAATGCCGGGAGAAGCGATCGCTCTTGTAGGTGCTTCTGGTGCTGGTAAAACTACTTTTGTCAATCTTTTACCACGTTTTTATGACACTTTAAAAGGTCAAATATTAATCGATGGAGTTGATATTAAAGATGTAACGCTTCATAGTTTGCGGCGACAAATAGGAATAGTACCCCAAGAAACTATGATGTTTTCCGGTACCATTGCTGAGAATATTGCTTTTGGACAAACTGAATTTGATATGGAAGCCGTTGAAGAGGCAGCAAAAATCGCCAACGCTCATGATTTTATCAGTCAAATGCCTGGTGGTTATTATACTGTTGTTGGCGAACGTGGTGCGAGTTTATCCGGAGGACAAAGACAAAGAATTGCGATCGCGCGTGCTGTATTATTAAATCCGAGAATATTGATATTAGATGAAGCGACATCTGCTTTAGATTCGGAATCGGAAGCGTTAGTGCAAGAAGCATTGGAAAGATTGATGGTAAATCGCACGGTGTTTATTATTGCTCACCGTTTGAGTACCGTGAGAAAGTGCGATCGCATTTTAGTGATGGAGCGGGGGCAGGTGGTAGAGTCGGGAACTCATGATGAATTGTTAGCTTTTGAGCGTCGTTATGCTAGGTTTTATGCGCGGCAGTTTAGTTAATTGATATTTTTTCTTAAATTACAAAAGAATGTGGATTGAATAATATATTTTTATTTTTTATAGCACTTACGTGACTGGCACATTTTTTGTAGGGTGCTTGTACACTGACTGATTCTGAACGAAGGAATCAAGCTTGAAGTGTCACGCACCATCAGGATATTGTGACAATTGCGTAAGTCCTAACTGATAAATTAGTTAGTATAAATCATAAATTTAGTCAGACATAAAAAAATGCCCATTAAAGGGCAGTAACTGAATTATTATTGCTATTCGTAATTTGAAGAATTAGGAGATGGTGCTAAAAGCCCTGCAATTCCACCTAATGCTCCAGTTCCTAAAGCAATCATTATATCTGGAATATCTTTGTCATTGGCTTTTAACCATACCGCACCAACTAAAGATAAAATGATAGTTAATGACATTGAACTTACTACAATACGGTAAATCCACTTGTCCATCTGCCACGAAGTTTTTTTGTCAGGCATAATATTATCTAAAGAGATATTTTCTGCTGCTGGTAATTCTTGATCTTCTGAATTTTGCGTGTTAAGAAAAGTGAGAGAGTATTGTCTATTTTCTATTTGCTCGATCATGCTAGTATCCCCAAAATAGTTATAATGACAGTTTCTTGAAATTCAAGTCGTAGATATTGACGGGCACCCATAAGAATTTTTTTCTTCTAAAAAAACTCTTATGGGAACCCTTGACTTTTGTATGGTGCGTTAACCGTCTTCGTAACGCACCATTAAGAAAGAGTATGTTTGATCGTTGTCAGATTATGCAACGATAGAATCTCTGACAAAAGCTACTAAACGCTCAAAGGAACCGTTAAAACGATTTCTATCTACTTTCCCTGTAATTCCTGCCACAGTGCCATTTTCGGTATATTGCCAGAAAGTCCAACCATTACCACCCCAGTTATTTGCTGGTACATTGGGTTGTTCTTTGGTGGTATAATGTGCCAGCCAGAGAGGATACTGAGTCAAGACAGGCAAATTATTCATATACTCTTTCCAAAAACTAGGGCTGGTATAGATTATCGGCTTAACTCCTGTTGCTCTCTCTACTATTTCCAACCACTCCCGCACGCATTCAATACGTTGATTTAAACTCAGTTGTTGCCATTCCCGTGCAACTTTATCAGGATAGTGTTCTACATCTACAACTGGTGGTAAATCACCTATTTCTAATGTATTACCAATTTGTGCTAGAAAATTTTCTGCTTGCAGTTTGGCATCTTTAAGTGGACGAAAGAAATGATAAGCACCCCGAATTATACCTGCTTCTTTCATATGCTTCCAGTTACTAGGAAAGACTTTATCTTCATAAGTACCACCTTCTGTAGCTTTTACAAATGCAAAGGAGACATCGCTACTTTTAACGGTTTGCCAATCTATTGATTTACCATTGTGATGAGAAACATCAATTCCTAGTTCTTTATCAGTTTCACCGACTAAAAATATATCAATAGCATCACTAGTTAATTGTTTACTATCTTGATTAAATCCATTGACAATTATTCGCCTTTTTCCGGCTCTATTAAAGATATAATCAAAATACCAATCCCCTTCTAAAACAGTAAATTCTCCTAGTTTATACTTGTCATCAGCGATCAATTCCACCTTAGAAACTTCATTTGCAGCAGTACCTTTAAATGTAACTAAATTACCTAGTTGAAAACTAGCAAAATTATTAGGGGTGATAAATTTAACAGACATTTTCAATCTCCTAATCAGTTGAGAAATAATATTTGGTTGCGAAAATTAATGTGTAGATGTTTAATGTAGAGACGTAGCACTGCTACGTCTTTACAGAATTTGTGGGAAAATCAGCCGTCGAGAGGCTAGGGCTATGGAAACAAAGCCAGCCTGCCCTGGCTAAACCCCGGCACATATTTTTATAGAAAATAAATAGCTAAAAATACAGTTCTAGCTATAGGTAACAAAGAGAGGTAAAGAATCTACTCCATCTTTTAATAATTGAGACATTTCCTTTTCAAAGTCCTTAAAACGCTCATCAGTTAGGACAATACAACCTAAAGAACCAGGAACATTAGCATCTTTATGAATGCCAAAATCACTTCTTGTGCCACCTTTATCAGTCTTTACTTCGTGTGGATCTATTTTGTAAAAGTTTCCTTGCACGCCCAGGTTGTGACTTAAATTAATGGGCTTAGTATGAACTTGCCAAGATTTTAATCCAGGTACTCTATACTCGGGTGGTATGAGGCCTCCTATGAATGTGAAAGCTTTCACGATATTGCTTTACACTTGTACTAGAGGTAGCTGTCCATATTTCTACAGTACCTTTTTCAATATGGCGCAAACATAAACGACCTTGATCTAAACCTCTATCTCTATCAAAGTGTAGTGAAAAGTTTAAGAAATACATAAGTTTTTCCTCAGATGTTTTGACAATAAATTTAGATGTAAGCAACACAAAATAATTTATTCAAGCAACAGGTATAAACTAAGAAGGCATTTGATTAATACAAATGGTAGTTGCTGCTTTGTCTTGCTTAATAACATCTAAACGCAATGATTTCTGAGTTCAGATATGAGATATTGATAATGGTTAATAATTTATATATAAGTTATGAATGACTTATATAAGTTCTGTCCGCAATACTGCACAGCAAATACAGCATTTTACATGTCAACTGATCGATCGTTCGTTAAGGGTTCCCTGCCAAATTTCTTCTCCTAAAACAATTCTCATGGTTGCCCGTCAAAACAGACTCCTACCTCACACGAAACTGCCCCTCTCCGATTATTTGGAGAGGGGTATCTAAAGGACAAGGTGAGCTACTCGAACAAGCTAAAATTGCCGGGATTTGGGGAAGAGGGGGGAGAGAGGGGAGAAAAAACTTTTTGTCTTTACGATACACCCCGCCTTCGTTCACTTGGTGGACTGCTAGGATAGGATTAGTTAAGCACTTTTGAGCACAACCTGAATACCTGTCTTCGGACGCAGAGTTACTGAGGGTTGTTTCTCAATTACCTGATTAGTCACAAGTTCTAGCTGATATGACTGTGCTATTGTAGCGAGCAGTAACACCGCTTCCATCATAGCGAAGCTTTTTCCAATACAGATACGCGGCCCATCACCAAAGGGAAAATATACACCTCGTGGTAGACTTTTCTCAAAATCATTAGCCCAACGCTCTGGATTAAAGGCTTCTGGATTTGTAAAATAGCGAGCATCGCGGTGCATCACCCATTGACTGATAATAAGAGTTGTTCCTTTGGGAACGCTGTATCCGCCAATTTCACAATCTTCTGTGGCTTCTCTATTTACCTCAGTGACAGTAGAATATACTCGTAAAGTTTCTTTAATCACCATAGTTGTGTAAGGTAGTCGTTGCAAATCTTCAACGGTAGGTGCATTACCTTGCAAAACAGTTCTTAACTCTTCATCGAGTTTGGTTCTAACATCAGGGTTTTCTCCTAATAGCAGCCATGCCCAAGACAATGTATTAGCAGTAGTTTCATGTCCTGCTGAGATCAGGGTAGCTACTTCATCACGTAGCTGTCGATTTGTCATGCGGCTACCATCGTCAGCATCTTCTACCTCCATCAACATACCCAGCAAGTCATTGCCAAACTCTCCAGTTTTGCGGCGATCGCCAATCATGGCATAAACTGTTTCATCGAGCTTTGCAATCGCGTCCTCATAGCGCTTATCTGCGGGTATCCTTGTTTCGTCTCCAGCTAAGAGTGAATTAGTTTTTTCAACAAACCAATTCATGGTTTCTTCTAAAGCTTGGGCAACATTTCCCGCATCTCCATCTGCAATATCCTGGTTGAAAATCGTTTTCATCACAATATTGAGAGTGAGACGCATCATTTCTTGATGTATGTCTAGAGTATCCCCAGCTTTCCAATTCTCTAATATCCGCTGAGTGTATTCCACCATAGTTTCGCCGTAAGTGTTAATCCGTGTTTGGTGAAAAATAGGCTGAATAAGTCGTCGCTGACGCTGCCAAAAACTTCCTTCACTAGTCAACAAACCGTTACCTATGAAAGTCTCTAACATTTGCAAATCTTGCGCTTTTACGAACAACTGTCTATCTCTGAGAACTTGAGTTATATGTTCCGGATTGGTGAGGAGACAAAACAAGTCGTCTTCTAATTGAATAGGGACAATTTCTCCATATTCGCGAGCGCAGCGTGTATAAAATGCTAAGGAATCTTGAGTATATTCTTTTATGGCTGTGGCAGCATCTGGTCCTGATAAACTTAGTACGCTTTCACCCTGGTTAATTGTCATGAGATTTACCTCAAAAAGTTGGTTTAAATATTTGGACAGAGTGAGTTGGAGTTCCACTCTAATCAGAATCAACTAAACTTATTTGCCGAAAAGTGAGCTTAGTTCACATTAAAGATAATATGAGCTTAATTCATGTTTTGTCAATAGGGTATTGGAAAATTGTTCTTGAATGAAGAAGTTTTGGGTATTGATACTCCCTTCCCAGCTTTATGATTACCTATAACGTAGGTTGGGTTTCACTTTGTTCAACCCAACAGCGTTTTCGGTTTCGTTCCTCAAACGCCACTTCCTATCCTGTAAACATATTGGCGATCGCCAAAGTGGAGGATTTTAGCATCAGCGATCTCACCCCTTCTGTTTTCAACCCATATATCCAATATATCGATGTCCCGATCGGTAGTGCAGAGTTCATGATAGCGACACATACAATAGAAGGCTATGAACATGGGACATTAGGTCACATCGATCTTCCTATGGGTGTTAATGCTGTTGGTGTTATTGATTTTGCAAGTATTGAAGACGATTCTAAGTCTATTTTTAAGTTTGTAAAGGATTTGGGAATAGATACAGCGGGAATCCATTTTGGAGCAGGTGTGAAAAAACTGGGGACTCCAGAAGAAGAATTTGTGCTTGGTATGGACGCAATCATTCAAGGAGACTTCAGTTTATTACCTGATTTTGTGCGGGGTGATGGTCCTTTTGATATCAGATTTCAAAGAGCTGTAGTTCATGGTGGGTTAACTTCAAAAAAAGGTGGAGAAACAGATTTTACAGCAGGAATTGAAGGTAATTTGCTTCTACGGGGCTACGATCCAACTAAATCTGATGAACCTGACTTAGATCTGTATGGATCGTTGGGTATTCAGGTAAGTGATAAAGATCAAAAACTCAAAGGCGCGTTTCAAGTTCGGACACTTAAAGAGGAAGATGTAGATGGAGATGGTGAATTAGACTTGGTTCCTGGTGGTGCTTGGGTTGACCCTTTTGGTATACCGGATACAGAAATACGAAATTTAGCCCTGGCGCTTGAGGGAACTTTTAAAAAGCCATTTATAACTGGTGTTGGCTTGATCGGAGATATGAAGATGGGAAATTATAATTTAAAATCCGCTTTCAATCTTGATATTAACGATCCCCAGAAATTTGCGATACAGTTAACGGCTTTAGAACGAGTCAATTTGCGTGACATTCTCACTCAGTTCCTCTTTCCCGGATCTACTGGTATTTTGGTATCATACTTGTTGGAACAGGGTGCTAACAGTTTTGACCCTATTAACGATGCGATAGATTTTGTAGATAAAATTCTAGATGTAAATGTTGTTTCTGCTGATAGTCTTGATGAAGATGAAGGAATCGACGACCTAATCGAAAGACAACAGTCATTACTGCAAGAGAAACTGCAAAATAACGCAACACAAGAAGATATCAATGAAATAAAACAAGAAATTGATACACTAAAACAGAAAGCAATCGATGTAATGCCATTGATTGAAAAACGGCAGAAAGAAATCGAAGAAAAAGAGAAAAACAATGGATCAAAAAAAGAAATTGATCTACTGGAAAAAGAAATTGATGTATTGCAAGGAACATTAGATCCACTGATTAAATTTGTTACTGACGAAGTAACAATTGCCCAAGAGGTTTTAACTCCTGGTCTTGGAGTGAATGCAGAAGTAGAGTTGTGGGGGGCAAGAGGCTTCCTGAGTTTAAATGCTAATCCATTCTCTTCACTTCCAACTGTAGATGGATTTTTGAAAATACCTAAACTTGATGTTGGTAATTTAGGACAAGTAATAATTTCGGGTGTTGAAGCTCCGGTTGCTGGTGGTACGGATACAGATTTAAATCTAGAGCTGAAAGTTACCCCAACTGAGCAATATTTCCGAGGTGATGGTCGCGTAGAAATATTAGGTCGTGAAATAGCCAAAGCTGATTTTAAAATTTCACCATCCGGCGTGGAAATCAAGGACTTTGACTTCGATTTATCTTTAATGAAGTTAGATGTCAATAATCTCGCTGTTTACTCTATACCCAAAAACATTGACGGAGTTAACGTCATTGCTCAAGGTGAGGGTAGTTTCCAGATGTTGGGTCATGTAATGGCTGGAACAGATTTTAAAATTACCACATCTGGCATTGATATCAACTACTTCAAGTTACCTGTCGGTATTTTCGAGTTAAATGTCAATGATTTTTTAGTTGACTTTAATAATCCAGCCGCCAGTGGTCAAGCGAATGTTAAGTTATTGAATCAAGAAGTGGCAGGAGTTGACTTTGAATTTACACCCGAAAAATTTGAGTTAAAAGAGTTTGATTTATCTATAAGTCCCTTCTTCAAAGTAGATGTTAATAATCTGGTATTTGATCCAAAAACTGGAAATAGCAGTGGAACAGGAGCGCTTAAAATGTTGGGTCAAACAGACCCAGTCGGGGAAATCAAAATCGAGAATACTGGAGATCGATTGACCATTGATGGTGACCTGGATCTATTATTTGGTCTTGTAGAGGTTGAGGATGCCAAAATTGACATTAAGGGTTTTGGTAACGCTGAAATTGTCGGTGCAATTAAATTCTTGGATCGAGAACTGGCAGACACTAGAATCAGCTTACAAGGTAAGCAACTCATCATTGAAGGTGGCATAGACCTTGATATTCCTATCTTAGGTAGTGTCTCTGCCGATATAAAAGTGATTTCTGACGGTACAATAGAAGGCTCAAGGGTAAATGTTGATAGCTCAGTAGCTGACTTTAACCTATCACTGGGTAGTTTAAACAGCATCGATGATTTGATTACCTCAGTAATGAAAGAAGCTGGCGGTGAAATTGTTCAGGCATTTAATGACACGGTTGAGTTCGCGACTGAAACCTGGAATGATACGGTTAACCTTGCTTCAGGTACATTAAAGACATTAGGAGGAGCATGGAATTATGGTGTTGACTTTATTAGTAATGTCTTCGAGGGGGTAGAGGAAAGTGTATTGAAAGTTTGGGAATGGGTAGAAAGCTGGGTTACAACTAATGACCCAAACTGGTCTCAAGAGGTATGGCTTGGTGACGGGAACCAATTTTATAACGGTGAGGGTGGTAATGATACTATCGGTGGTGGCAACGGTGAAGATCACCTCATAGGTGGCGACGGCGACGATCGCGTATATGGCGGTCATGATAACGACAAACTCGAAGGTTGGCGGGGTCGTGATTATCTCAATGGTGAATGGGGTAATGACCATATCTATGGCAATGAAGGTGATGATCATCTCCTTGGTGGAGATGGTAAAGACTGGCTTGAGGGCGGTGATGGTAACGACAAACTCAATGGTCAAAGAGGTAACGACTTGCTCTTTGGTCATAATGGTAATGACCACCTAGTTGGTGAAGCTGGGGATGATCTTCTCCATGGTGAGTGGGGTAACGATACCCTTCGGGGTGGATCTGGGAGTGACAAACTCCAAGGCGGTGATGGTGATGACTTGCTTGAAGGTGAATCGGGTAATGACCTAATCTATGGTAATGAAGGTGACGATAGCCTCATTGGTGGAGATGGTGACGATCAACTCTATGGTAATGAAGGTAACGACCAACTCTACGGTTGGCGAGGAAGAGATATCCTAAGAGGTGGATCGGGAAATGATCTACTTCATGGTGACGAAGACGATGACTTGCTTGAAGGCGAATCAGGTCAAGATACCTTACGAGGTGGATCGGGTCAAGACTTGCTCAGAGGCGGTGATGGTGATGACTTGCTCGAAGGTGAGTGGGATAATGACCTACTCTATGGTGATGCTGGTAGTGACTCTCTAGATGGTGGAGATGGCAACGATTTTCTTAATGGCGGTTCGGGAGATGATACCCTCAAAGGTGGTCAAGGTAATGATGTTCTCATAGGTGGCTCCGCAAGTTTTAAGACGATATTTATCAAATCAAACCTGGATGATTCCAACCCCACAGCTGATGCTCTAAAAGGAGATTTTAATAACCTGATAGTTGGAGATTTTGATGGGGATGGAGATGATGACTTTATCCGCCAGGAAAAAGGTAGTGCGGATGATGATGACAATTGGACTGCTATTTTCTTCCGTTCTAACGGTGATGGTACTTTCTCCGACCAAGGTGTGATAGATGATTCCAACCCCACAGCTGATGCTTTAAAAGGAGATTTTAATAACCTGATAGTTGGAGATTTTGATGGGGATGGAGATGATGACTTTATCCGCCAGGAAAAAGGTAGTGCGGATGATGATGACAATTGGACTGCTATTTTCTTCCGTTCTAACGGTGATGGTACTTTCTCCGACCAAGGTGTGATAGATGATTCCAACCCCAACTCCGATGACTTCAAAGGAGACGGAAGTAATCTCATAGTTGGGGACTTTAATGGGGATGGCAAGGATGACTTCATCCGTCAAGAAAAAGGCGATTGGGATGATGACGATAACAACACCGCTAACTTATTTATCTCCAATGGTGATGGTTCTTTCACCAAACAAAGCGTTATCGATGATTCCAACCCCAACTCCGACGACTTCAAAGGAGACGGAAGTAATCTCATAGTCGGAGACTTTAATGGGGATGGTAAGGATGACTTCATCCGTCAAGAAAAAGGTGTATGGGATGATGATGATAACAACACCGCGAACTTATTTATCTCCAATGGTGATGGTTCTTTTACTAAGCAAAATGTTATTGATGATGGCAACCCCACTGAAGATGACTTCAAAGGAGACGGAAGTAATCTCATAGTTGGAGACTTTAATGGGGATGGTAAGGATGACTTCATCCGTCAAGAAAAAGGTGTATGGGATGATGACGAGTACAACACCGCGAACTTATTTATCTCCAATGGTGATGGTTCTTTCACCAAACAAGGCGTTATCGATGATTCCAACCCCAACTCCGATGATTTCAAAGGAGACGGAAGTAATCTCATGGTTGGGGACTTTAATGGGGATGGCAATGATGACTTTATCCGTCAAGAAAAAGGCGATTGGGATGATGACGATAACAACACTGCTAATGTTTTTCTGAGTCAAGACGATATTGAAGCAGGAGGAAATGACTTACTTGAAGGTGGCGAAGGAGATGACCGACTAGAAGGAAACGCCGGAGATGATTTGCTCAAAGGTGGTTTGGGTAACGATACCCTCAAAGGAAATGAAGATAATGATTGGTTAGTAGGTGAATTAGGAGAAGATATCTTAATTGGTGGTGGAGGAGCCGATGTGTTCTACTTCAACGCACCCAACGAAGGGGGTGACCAGATTCTCGATTTTGACACCAGTCAAGGAGATAAAATTCAAATTTCTGCCAATGGCTTTGATACCAATTCCTTAACGGACTTTAGCTTCGTTGCCGGAACTCTAGAATATAAAGGTCAAGAAATTGCATTAATTCAAAATAACGGACAAAGTTACAATAACTTTGGTGAACTCAGCAATATTATCGAAATTGTCAACGAACCCATTGCATAACCTCCATCTAAGAGGATTACTTAACCAATAATTTATTAAAAATCTATCAAACCCCGTCATTATAATCATTTTGACAGGGTTTTTACTATTTACTCCTTACTCCTTACTCCTTACCCATTTATCGTCTTTGTTCTTACTCCTCAGTTCGGAATAACCTTTGAATCAGAAAAATCAATGGAAACCCAATTATAAATGTCAGTATCCACCCCAAGGGATGAATTAAACCCCGATTGCAAGTAACGAAACAATGGGTTCAACATAGCTTTCTTGTCGAATTTGACGAATGGTTATATCTGACAAATCCGGACTAACCAAACGCCGATTTTTAGTTGCATAAATCCAAGCTGCTGTAGAAAAGATACCTAACCCCGCGGCTGAAAGACTGTAGAAACACTGAATTATCAAAACACCATCATAGATTGTGGATAAATCATTAGCGTAAGGTAAAAGAACAACGAAAAGTAAGGAGAGCAGAGTAAGCCATATGTGAACGGTATCGGTTTGCTTGTAGTATCGAAACTGTTGGAGATGGGTAATCCAGTAGAAAGCAATTCCGATGAATGTCAAAATATAAACCCCTAATGATGGTAGTTGCTGTTGCACAAATGCAGTCACTTCCTGGGGTGTCATATCTTGTTGGGGAAGCGGTTCAAAAGTCAGTGCCATTATAGTCATCGCTACGGCAAAAATTATATCGCTCAGTCGAGATAAACGTTGCAGTTCCATTTTAAAGAGTGGTGAGTGGTGAGTGGTGATACCATTTCTTTATAAAGATGCGCCAAATTCAGCCCCTGAAGAGGGGCTTTGTTGTTATAGCCCCTCTTCAGGGGCTGCGGGTGATTGAGCACAGCCTCCGCCCAGAATTGGTATGAGTAGTAAGTAGTGAGTAGTAAATTCCTTAAGGTACTTGCTTGGGAGAGACTCAAACAGTTAAAATATGAGTCTAGTTCATGTTCATCATGATTCTAGGAAAGTTCATTTTTGTCAAGAAGATGCCTTTTATGGTAGAAAGTTCGTCAAAAGCCACAACTAGAACGCGTCGTAAACCAACACAAGCCCGTAGTTTGGAGCGAGTTAATCGAATTTTGGATGTAGCGGAAAAAATGTTTGTTGAGAAAGGGTACGCAGCAACGACAACTAAAGCGATCGCAGCACAAGCAAAGGTTCCCATTGGTTCGTTATATCAGTTTTTCCCAGATAAAGAAGCTATTTTACAGACTTTAGCCGAGGGATATAGCGACGAGCTTTTTTCTTATTTTCAAAGTTTGGATACACCAGAAATGGCGCAGATTTCTTTAGCTGATTATGTAGATAGGATGACTGATGGAGTAGAGCAATTTTTTTCCCAGCATCCGGGTTATTATGCTGTTTTTATGGAAGTACAAGCGAGGTTGCCAGAGGTAAATGATGCTGATGATGATAGGCTGATTCAGACAATAGCAACACTTTTACCGAAGCGCAATCCCTCATTGGATGCGGATGATTATCAGGCGATCGCCTTCATTATGGTCAAAGCAATAGGTAATTTCATGTGGCTATCTTTGGGACAAAGTCCTGATTTTCGCGAAAGACTGGTAAAAGAAACCAAGCGGCTGACTTTGAGCTATTTGCAAAGCTATGAGTTGCTTAAGTAGCAGTCGTACTAATTCGAGGTTCTCGTTTCATTGTCCAAAACTCGACTGGCTGTTCGCTGGTTCTGAGGATTTCAAAACCATGTCTTTGATAAAAGCGAACAGCCCCGGGGGTATCAGTTTCCAGGTAACAAGGTAAGCCCTCTTCATCTGCTTGTTTGAGGATTGGTTGAATAAGTGAACCGCCAATTCCTTGTCCTTGATAGTTTGGTGAAACTCCCAAACCAAGTAGATACCAATGAGGTACAGACATATCTTGTTTGTGATATTGCTCAAGTAAGTTGAATAGGGTGAGCTTTCTAATTCTTTTCAAGCCAATCTGAAAAGGAAATTTGTACAATCCACCGAGCAGTAATTTTAGGGGATTTAACGGAAACTCTCCTGGTGGAATCCAAACTGCAATGCCTTTAAGTTCTGGGGTGGCATATACAGAGTTTAATGGTAGAGAATACCGCAAGATAGTTTTCCATAAACCATACAATAATTTATCTTTACCCTCTTGGGGCAAGACGTATTCAAACAATGGATCTTGATTAAATGCAGCAGCAAGAATTTGAGAAGCTTGATCAATTTGCGATTTTTCCAGTTGGATAATTTCAGAAGTCATCATGCTTTTCACCTAATAAATTAAAATTGCTTATCTTCCACACAAGACAAAAAAATCAACTAAGCTGATGTCATAAATATGAGCTTAGTTCATGTTTTGATGATATGAGTTTAGTTCATGTTTTGTCAAGGGGATATTGGAAAAATGCTAAAAAGTTTTTCGTGACGCTAAGATTTAGAGGGGGTTAATCGGGGGATGTGGCGGAAGAAATGTTTGCTCGCGGGTTGTGCAGCAGCGACAACAAAGGCTCACGCAGCTGCACAAGCCATGATTGAATGTGGAAGATTGTGAAGTGAGTTGGATTGAAAGGCTAAAACTTCACGCCAACCTTCCACAGATAAATTAAGAGTTCGATTAAATCGCTAAAAATCTTCCTAAACTTATCTAAAGTGTGTTAGTATCAACAACTTTTTTGAACTGAAATTTTTGAGAATGATTGAGAAAAGATAAAAAAAAGTAAAGTTAATTGCCGCCTCATTGCAATGGAACTGAACATAAAATATAGTTATTCTTCGAGTAACGTAACAGGGGTAATAGCAAGTCCAAATGTACGCAATTAAGGTTGAATTAAAACTAAACAACACAGAAAAAACTTTGATGCGTAAACATTGTGGTTTTTCTCGCCTGATATATAACTATGGCTTAACCTTGATGCTTGGATTAGCTTCAAATGAAGTCAAAGGTGGGATTACAAAAAAGCTTGCAGCCATCAAAAAAGTTCTCACAAATTACACCAAAAAGCAACCTGAAAATTCCTGGATGAACTTTATGTCATCTCGGGTGTATCAAAATGCTTTTATTGCCTTAAAATCGGCTTATTCTCGATGGCGTAAGGGATTGGGTAAGGCTCCTAGATTCAAGCGCAAAAAAGATTCTATGAGTTTTACTGTTGATTCATGCAATGGAAAAGTAATACTTGATAGAGGTAAAAGAATAAAAATTCCCAAAGTGGGAATTTTTAGACTCAAAGAAGAATTACCTTGTTCTTATGCCACTCAGACCTTTACTATTTCAGAAAAAGCTGGTAGATGGTACGTAAGTTTTAGTATTGATGCAGAAAAATTGCCACCATTGTTTCACCCAAAAGATACGGTGGGAATTGACATCGGAATCAAAACGTTTGCTACCTTGTCAGATGGTACTACTTACGATGCACCAAAGCCTTTAAAAAAAGCGAAAATCAAGCTGGCTAAAAAACAATGGCGCAATCGAAGAAAACAGTTGGGTAACCGTCGTTTTGGTATCAAATCATCAAACAAAGCAAAAAAATACTTTGCTGATTTAAGGAAAATCCACGCTGCTATTGCTCATCAAAGAAGTGACTTTTTGCACAAACTAACCACTTTACTGACTAAAAAATACAAGACAATTCGGATTGAAGACCTCAACGTGTCCGGTATGCTAGCTAACCATAAACTAGCTGGTGCGATTTCTGATTTAGGATTCTACGAGTTTCGTAAACAGTTAATCGATAAAGCCTCTGACTACTGCTGCACAATTGAATTGTTAGATAGATGGTACCCTTCATCCAAACTATGTTCAAACTGTGGCCATAAGCAAGATATGCCACTTAAGGAACGGGTTTATAAATGTGGGGGATGTGGTTGTCAAATTGATAGAGACTTAAACGCAGCGATAAATATCATCAAAGCTGAATACAAGTATGTACGGTTGGCTTAACCGAAACTTAAGCCCGTGGACAAGAAGTAGCCGTCTACCTTGGTTGAAGCGGGAAGTTAGCACCATTATCTAATAAAAGCTAACTAGCGTAGCAGATTTTAGATTAGTTTGGATAAGTCTAATGAAGCAGAAAATTAATCTTTTACTAGTCAGGAATGGCCGCAAGTGTCACAAAACTCGCGTGGTGCGTGACACTACAACCCTTATTATTACGTTCAGAATCAGTCACTGTACAAGCACCCTACAAACAAATATGCCAGTTGCGTAAGTCCTAACTAGTAATAATCACGATCCTGGATAAATACAGGCAACCAAAAAGTTAAAACGAGAAGCTAGTACGCATCAACCCAACCCAAATAGTATCATTGTTGGCGTTATGTTCAGGATTAGTAATTACTAACAATCCAGGAGTGATAAATATTCTGTCGGTAAGTGGGTAGCGATAAGATAATTCAAAATGTAGAGAAGTATCTTCATCTTCTCGCTCAAAAACATCATTATTGGTAACTTTGGGAGGCATACCAAAAACAAAGTTAACCTGAGAGCCTAATTTAGCAAAATCTTTTAAAGATGCTGTAATTGCCCAACTCCAGATATCCGCATCAGAACCTTTGGAACCACTAAAACCGTTAACAGTAGGGGAAGATTCAGCAGTAGCGTTAAAGTAGCTTCCCCAACCTCCTATAATCAATTTATCGCTCAATTTATAAGTAAATTGTAAGCCTAAAGCGTTGGAAGAAGTCGCAGTACTACCACCAAAAGGTAATTGAGCAAAGTTGCTACCTTTACTCCCGGTGACATTAATTGTGTCAACAGGCTCTGGAGCATAATAACGACCATATGTCAAGGCAATGCCAACTTTATTTGATGGAGTATATGTTAACTGAGTTAAAGCGGTATATTGACCTTTAAATAGTCCTTCATCTGGATTGCTGCCAGGAAAGGTTAAGTAACTGATACCTGCAGCTAATTCATCGGTAAATTGATAGTAAGCTACTGCACCAGCACCAAAAGCAAAGGAGTAGATAGGGCTTTCTGCACCAAAATTGGAAATTGAAGAAACGGGGTTAAGGGCAGGGAAAATACGAGTCGGGAAGTCGGCGGCAGGTGCGATCGCCATTATTCCCTTATCGCCGAGAGGAAATTCATAAAATAGCGAGCCTAACTTGACATCATTACCGGTGTTGGTAGCACCAATCAAGCGAGTCATATCTGTGCCGGTGAAACCAGCCCCATAATTGCTAACATTTCCTGCTTGTATCCTCGTTCGCAATCTATCTTTACCTGTAAAGCTGGTGTCAAAACTGAGACTCATTCGCCCTGAAAGGGTAAGATTTTCATCTAAATCTTCTGTGGGATTTTCACCCCTGGCAACAGCTTCGCGGTTACCAAAAGCACTAATTAAATTAAAATTTACACTACCCCGTAAAACTGTTGTAGTGCTAAACTGACGGCTATCGACAAGGGCAACTTTTTGTTCTAAATTATCTATTTTAGCAGTAATAGTTTCTAATTCTTTGGCAAATTCTGTTTGCAATCTTTGCATAACAGCTAAGTCTTCTTTTTGTTCGGCGATTCTATTACCTAAGGCATAAATTGAACGTCCAACTTTTACCAAACAAAGATTTAAAGCCGCCGCAAATTCATAACGATTTAGAATTCGATTACCGTTGAAAGCTCCCTCCGACGAATCACTAATACAACGGTATTTTTCTACTAAACTACGCAGCGCTTGATAAGCCCAATGTTCTGGGCTGACATCTTGTAATTGATCGACATTAATAACTTCACCAAAGTAAGGAGATGTGTTATCAATAATTTCACCAAAGTAAGGCTCTCTATAATTTCCTGGAATTTGTGAAATTACTGTAGGAAATCTTCGAGTTTTCTTAACTTGGGGTTTCTCCTCAGAAGCGGTTACGGGTAATTGATTTTGGGAGGATAGTTGGAAAACTGAAGTTGCAGGTATTATGGGTTCTTTCGTAAGGCGGGATTCATAGAATACTGTAGACTTTTGGTCTGTTAACTCAATATTTTTGAAATTAGCTACAGTATTTTTTGATTTTTTTAAAGCGTTTTTTAACTTGGTTTTTAAATTATTTTTTAAATTAGTTGTTAAATTTGTTTCGGAATTATGATTAATTTGTTCTTTCGCCAAAACTGGAGATAAATTTAGTAAACTGGAACTGAGTATTATTGAAGTTAGCGATAATGAAGTCTTAAATTTTTTCATAACTTTATTTTTATTTCTCCTCACATAAATATCAAATATAGAGACTATAACGGAAGTATTATATATAACTTGAACAATTCAGCTAATTACTTATAGATAAATTATAGATTTGCAGTACTTTACTATTTGTCTAACATAACTTTGTCGTGCGCTCATCACAACTATGAATCATAACTTAAAAGTGATAAAAGACTTCATATTGATATTTATTTACATTTGCTATTACACTGGGGTTAGAAACCCCAGACAGTAATTAATAAGGACGAACCTTTAATTCATTATTAGCAGTTTCAATCACTTCCTTCGCCACATCTTCGGGTATTTGTGTAAACCCTAAATCCTCATTAAAACTTTGACCTTTAGTTAAAACCCATGTCAATAATTCTTTATTTGCTGTTACCATCTTAAGATTCGGATATGTTTTCTGAAACAGCAGCCAAGTCAAACTAACTAACGGATAACCATCTTCGGGATCGTTAATATCTTCAGTAGTAAAATCGTCTTGAAACTTGACATTAGCTAAAGCTTTCTTAGTTTCTTTTAAAGTTGGTTTAACGTAACGTCCAGCTTGATTTTGAATCCTAGCTACAGACAGATTATTTTGTCGAGCAACGCTTGTTTGCACGTAGCCAATAGCACCATCAATTCGCCGTACTTCTCCAGCGATTCCGCTATCCCCAGAGCGTGCTGCAAATACTTCAAATCCCCAATTTGGTTTTCTGCTAGCTGCTATCTTACCATTAGTTATTTTTTCTAAGTATTTGGTTAAAATAAAAGATGTACCGCTACTGTTGGAGCGAACCACAACTTGAATATCTTTGTTGGGAAAGCGGGGATTAACTTGCTTCCAATTAGCAATTTTACCTGTAAAGATTTTTGCTAGTGTATCGCGAGATAACCTGACATTGCTACTTACGTCTTTAAGGTTGTAAACAATAGCGATCGCACCTCCCCCCGTAGGTACCATGAACAAACCGTCATCCATCTGATTTTGTTCAATGGGGGTAGGAATCAAAGTCGTAGCACCGAAGTCTATAGATTTATTAATGAATAACCGAATCCCACCACCACTACCAATGGCTGTGTATTTAAAGTTTTTACCTGTTTCCTGTTGGTATTCTGCCTGATAACGCTCCAACAGGGCTTGAGGAAAAGAAGCACCTCCACCTCTGAGTAATTGAGCAGAAACAGGATTAGTGCTAAAAGTAATTGTTGTTGCAGCGATCGCCGTGGATATAACTGCTTGCCAATTGCGAAATGTAAAGGTATCGATCATCTTTCTTCCAGTGGATTAATAGTGATCTTTGTAACCTTTGTATCATCAATATAAATTTCAAACCAGAAACCATTATTTAAAACAATTTCGTAGACAAATTCACCTAAACGAGTACTTCGCCAAGTGCTGACAATTTGGGCCTCTGGTGTCCACCGTTGCAGCGCTTTGATGACATTTGCAGGAACAGCACTGCGATCGATTTCTTCGTCAATTTCAACAACTTTTCCGCTAGGAGTAGTATCTACAATAAATTTAAAGCCTTGTTGATTTTGGCCGCTTAATTCATAGACTATAGAACCGTCCGATTTCATTTCTACTCCTGCTCCTGTGGGTTCGGTACCAGTAACAGTTCTTACCGAAGCCATAACTGGCAGCGGTACTTCACTAAGAGCTACTTTTCGCTCTATTCCACCAAAAGTTTGAGCGATCAAGATTTCTTTTTTAGGTAAAGATTGAGCCTTCGCATCATTCAAATAAATTGAGGAGGCGAGAATAGCCATTCCCGTAACGGTTAAAGCTTTATGCCAAGTAGTCGTCAAGAAAATCATTTATGCAGGAAGATTTAGATTTTAATTTTTCTGAAGTCAGAATTAATTTTTGAGCAGATATAGCCAAAGAATAAATTAAATCTCGTACATTGTAAAGTATATTCTCTCACCTTCATTACTTACCTCTCCCCAATACTCTGAGCAATTTCAGTTTCGATGTATTTAAAGCTGCTTCTTCTGCGGGTAAAGAGTTAGCATTATTGTTTTCCTCATCTACATTCTTTAAATAAAAATTAATAAATCCCTGTACCTCAGGTCGTTTCCGAATCAGTTTAGTATCTGTATAAATAAACATTGGACTTGTGAAGGGATAACTTTTCGTTTCACTAGGAGCAATGCCATCAATCGAAATAGCTCTTACCTCTCTTTTATTTTGTTTGTAATAGGCATATCCAATAATACCAATAACATCTGGATTTACGAGAGCACTTTGGACAACTTCTTCTTCAAAGTCATATAACTTTGTATTGGTGGCATTAATAAGTTGATTCAAATTACCGTTAAGAATTTTTCTGACAAACAAAGCTGAAGATCCAGCCCATTGTCCTGATTGAACAACAGGTTGAATCGCTCTAGAAGGCCAATCTTTATTAACATCTGACCATTTCTCAAAAGTAAGAATTTTTTTTAGATCTTCTCTGCTCAAATTTGAGGGGAGAAAATCGTTTTGAGAACTAACTACAACTGTTAAAGAATCCACTGCTACTTGAAAACCAATAGGCACAATACCTGCTCGATTACAAGCTCTAATTTGCTCGTTGTTTATAGAACCGTAAGCACTGACAATATCTAGCACAGCGTAGGAGCAGAAAAGTTCAAAACCTCTATTTGTACCCGCACTCGCGATGTCTACTCTCCCAGGATATCCTTCTTCAATGAAGCGATCGGCAATGGCTTTACTCAGGAAATATAATGTTGAACTTCCGCCTATTCTTAATTGTCCTCCCAGTTTGAGAGGATTGACATCGGGTAGCTTTATACCTGTTTGGGGTTCGTCTTTTATAGGCGTTGGCGAAGAACTTGAAGATATGGTTTGTATACCCAGATATTCTTCTTTTTCTGAGCTTGCTGTTGCGAGATTTTCAGATTTTGTGTTATTTGATAATGAGTTATTTTGGCTATTGCAAGCAAATAAGAAAAAAGCAGCGATAATAACACCAACAAAACTCCAGCGATATACTATCATTTTTTCTATGTATTATTATTTCGATATCTCAGGAAAAAATTAATTGAACGATCGCACTCTACCATTAGTCGCAGTTGGTTGATCTGATTCGCTACCAATGCCTTGCAAGAATCCCATAGCTTTTCTACGCTGTTCGATAAATTGGCTAAACTCTAAAGAAAACTGTGCATTGCTCTCTATGAGTTGCATAACATCCTCATCGGGAATCAGCACAATTTCGGCTGCTTGTTCTACAATAGTTGTGATGGGGCTAACTTCCCCTGGAAATATTGCGAGTTCGCCAAATACATCTCCAGAGGACAAAGAACTGACTTCACGGTTATCTCCTTGTCGCGTTTTTGTACATACGCGAACTTTACCCGTATAAATAAAGTACAATCCCTCGTCGTCTAGCCGCAGCACGTACGATAAATTCACCAGAGCCATAGGACAGAAACTTTGCCGATTTTGCCAATTGATTGATTTTTGTATCTTCTAGGCTTAACAAGTAAGGTAGCGATCGCAAAAAATCCGCCATTTCTTGGAGGCGGTTCTCTTTTGCATTGGGAATTTTATTAGGAATCCCGTCTTTTCCATCGTACTCGTATGCGATTTCAATCGGGTAGGGAATTGTGAAATTATGGCGCTTTGCTAAGTAGTAAATCCGGGTCATTAATCCGTTCTTTATCCTAACATTGCCGCTATCGGGTGTCTTTTTGAACCAAACGGAGTAATCGATTCCGGAATCCCCAAAAGATTCGATAAGTGGAAATACTTGGCCGCCATAACCTAAATCATTCTCAAAACCTACGGAAATGCTCTTTAAGGCAGACATGACGCTATCTGGAGCATCGTCATAAGAAAAGCTGACTTTGGCAGGCATCCAAACTCCATCCTGACCAAAGTTTTCAATAGTCGCTTTCGATAAAGTACCGTTAGGAATGGTTATTTTTTTCTCCCATCCGATGTTTTCCAGAGTCACCGACCACCAGTTTTGCTCGATTACTCGTCCCTTGATGCCATTCACCTCAATCCAGTCACCTTCCTTGAAAGGACTAGCAATCAGCAGCAGCAGTCCCGACACGAGGTTGCTAAGGGTATCTTGCAGCGCTAAAGCAACTACCAAAGAACCTACCCCTAAAGCTGCTGCCAAACCGCTCAAATCAACCTGCCAGATTCCACCCAGTACGCGGTAAAGAATTAGCAGAATTACTACCGCTCGGATTGTTTGGAATAACAGGTTGGGAACCTGTATTTGTCCGGGTATAGATGTCTTTTTAGTACTTAGAAATGCATCTAGTAAAGGAATTGCTGCGACTACAACCGCTACCCAGGTAATAGTTTCCAGAATGCGAGTAGAAGGTTCCGTACTAGCAATGCAAAATAATATCCGGATAACCAAAAGCAATACTAAAGGAGGCAAAACGTACTGTCGCAATCTACGCAAAGCGATCGCTAAGGGATGCTGTTTCTTCGCTAACCGTTCGGCTGCTTCGTGGAGTACCAGGTTTAAAGTTGGGAACCCCAATCCTAATATAAATAGCCAGATTAATAAATTTGATTCAAGCATTGCATATCACAAAATAATAAATGTTTTTATGGTTGGGGAGTAGTTAGGAGTTAGGAACTGTAGAGACGTAGCAGTGCTACGTCTCTACAGGAGTTTGGAGTAGTTAGAAATAATTTAGTCTCCCCCCTCTCCCCCCTCTCCCCCCACCCAAAGCAAATTGAGATGCTTGATTGTCTACTTTTTGTAACCCAATTGTAGTGTTGAGCTTCTCAATTAATTCGATGGTTTTTTTAGGAGTTCCATTCCTGCGAGCTAAAACTTTATAACGTTTTGGTTGTTCCTCCAAGAAGCGAGACATCGAACGCATGGATAAATCAGAACCAACCAAATAAGCTTCCCCCGTCTTACCCAACCCGGCGGCTTCCCAATCGTTATCTTGAGACATTACCCGATTAATCTTGTCAATTGGTACTTGTACTGCCAAGATTCCAATGAAATTGAAACCGCTGAAAATCGGAACCGCCACAAAAGCAGCAGGTGCTTCATAGGAAGGGCGATAAGGTTTAAAATCAACAACTTGGATGCTACCTGCTTGGGGATTATTTTTTACTTCTCGTACAGCGTCAGCTAAACCACTGCGAGAATAAGGCCCGTTTAGCAAATTCGTTGCATAATCTGTTTCTTTATAAACCGAGTACACCATATCCCCGGTTCTGTGGTTGATTAAAAATAAATCGTAATATCCAAATTTTTGGATCAGCTTTCTAAAATAAGTTTGATGTTTTTTATGAACTTGATTATAAAAACTACCATCACCCGCATCAAGCAACGAGTCTTTCTTCCCTATTGGATTGGGATTCTTCGCTAAATACTTATATTGAAGATAGCGCCCCGCTTGTCCAGAAGGACGATATGTGATGTACTCGAGTTCATCCTTATTTAACAGATTTTTACTTAATAGAGGGAAAAATTCCTTTGTGTAGTAAGCTTCTAAAACTGGATCTATTTCCGATTCAGGAAACTTGCGCTCAAGCTGTCGAAAGCCTCTGTTAAAATCCACCATAGCTTCAACAACTGTGCCATCTTCCGCTAAAGTCCCCACTTGGTTGTAGAGATTCTCGAAAAACAACTCGAACTGATCCCCCTTGGCAGTGCGAACACCAATAAGCTGATCGGCAATTTTATCTTCAAGGGTAGTTCGTGCTTGCAGCCAGCTAGTAGTACCAATAACTAACAATGAGCCAAGGCTTGTCAGCAAAAGCATTCCCTGAAGCTTGGATTTTAGCGTCAGTTTGTTTAATGCCGTACGATGAATACGAGTATTTTTAATCTTTTTTAAGTATTTTTTGAGGTTCTTCATACATCTATATATAAGGATATAGTCATGCTTTTCTATAGCTGTATCGTTAAGTAAAGTATCAAGAATACATATAAAATTGCGCTTTCTTAATAAGATTCAAAAAAGTGTTATCCGACCCTTTGATTTTATTCTTCAATTACTCAAACAATACTACTCATTCATACATCATAATTGTGCGGATATAATAATATCTTTTTCCCAGCTATTCAATTGAAAACATCCATTTTTTTTGATGTCAACAATTTATTTTTTTTACATAATAACGAACTACTTTATTGATTCTCTTTTGCATTCACAATACAGTTAATTCTGTAAATAATAGCTAAAATAATCTTTGCATCTACTAGATACATAGAGTATACCTTTTAAATTTTTATAGCATAATGGTCAAATTTTGTATATATAAATAATAATTTTTTACATAATTAATAAAATCATCATTAACGGACTTTTACCGCTTTTCCTACTTTTCTTACTTTTCCTACTTTTCCTACTTTTTTGAAGACTCACTATTACCTAGTATTTTTCATCAAAAAAGTAGGAAAAGTAGGAAAAGTAAGAAAAGTAAAATAAACTGTAAGTAAAAATACATTGCTTAAAACTATTTTGAAGATTGTCAAATAAGTGGCTGGAATGTTCTAAAATTAGATTTTTCCACTTGTCAGATTAGAATTATAAAAATACTCCACAGTTCGAGATCCATATAAGCATCCCCTATAGTTAACCAAAGATGGAGAATACACCTTTAAACGACGAATTAGTTCTTGATAGTTGGTTTCAAAATGCCGACTCTTGGATAACTGCGATCGCAAATGAAGAAATCGAAAGTCGAAAAATCATTACAAATAAAGCCATCATCGATGCGATCGTCAGTTATTCTCCCGATTCTATTCTCGATATCGGATGTGGCGAGGGTTGGTTAACTCGGGAATTGACTATGAGGGGAATAGAAGCTTGGGGTGTGGATGGAATCTCCACATTTATTGAAAAAGCACAACTTATGAATTGTGGGAAATTCTTGGTTGCGCCTTACGAAGATATTGTTAATAATAATCAGATAGATATTCCGTCGGTTGATGCGGTTGTTTGTAACTTTTCTCTGCTGGGAAAAGAAATAGTAGATAACTTAATTCGTTCAATGCCTCGCTTACTAAAAAATAATCGGTTATTATTTATTCAAACACTTCATCCGGTAATTGGCTGTGGAGAACTACCTTATATTGATGGATGGAGACAGGAATTTTGGAATGATTTTAATTCTGAATTTAAACAAGCCGCACCTTGGTATTTTCGTAAGCTAGAAACATGGATAATGTTGCTCAAATCCTGCGGTTTCTCAATTTTAGAATGCCGCGAACCTATTCATCCTGCAACGAATAAGCCTGCTTCAATAATTTTTATAGCTTCATGTAACTTAGTTGTTCGTAATTGATTGGCTTCAAAAATATAGGCATACTTTTTATTAAGAATTTCTTATTCCTTATTTTCTAATTCATTACTCCTATCCAATCACCCGGTCTAAACAGACCATCTGAGTAAATAATAAACGATAAATTAAGTGTTCCAACAGACCTCAATAGCTAATTTCGATATTGTTATTGATGATATTATTGAAGCAGATTGTGGCGATTCTAGAACTGAATCAGATTTTCCGACCGATATCCGTCGAATTATGAGGGAGCGATAGGCATTCGCGTTAAAGTTAAGGAAGAAGGAAGTCCCCATGAAAAAAATTTTTTCATCATCATCGATGAAAGAATATTCTCCCCCTGCTTCCCCCGCTTCCCCTGCTCCCCCTGCTCTTTCAAGTCAGAGGGTTTGAGCGGCTTTCTTTGACATGACGATTTACCCCAAGTCAAAGAAAGCACCGTATAAATGGTTGTCAAAGTAGCCTTATTTTAATTTTAAGTTCTTCCGGATATTTTTTGAATTTGCTCTGTAAATTCCTTAGTTTCGTAACCTAATTGCTGCGCTAATTCCAGTCCTTTTTGAAAAGCTGTAAGCGCCAATTGGTTTTCTTGACGCTGTAAATGAATCTTGCCTATTTGTTGGTAAGCATTCATCATACCGTAAAAATTAGCAGCTCTTTCTTCTGCTTGCAATAAAATTGCAGAAGTTTGCAAAGCGTCGTCTGTTTGACCTTCTGCAACATATAATGAAACTAACTTTTGTAAAGCTTCAGCGGCACGCACGTATTGTTGTAAATTCCAAGACATAGTATAAGCTTCTTGATAATTTTTAAAAGCTTGATCTACTTCATTTGGATTTTCCTTGGCCAAAGCTTCGTAATTGGAACCTATCGCTAGTTTTAATGCTGCTAACTGGGTAATATCGTTTCTTTGACGGTAAACTAATGATAACTTTGTACGTGCATCAATAGCTTTTCGATGTTGTTTTGTGCGGTCATAAATGTAAGCTAAATCTTTTAAGGATTCTGCAATATCGTTATTATTAGAAACTAAACTTAGTAATTGTTCGTAAGTAGTTGCAGCCGCCGGATAATCAAACCAATCAAGATGCACCTTGCCAATAGTCTTCAGTGTATCTATTTCTCTTGTGATATCCGAACTATCTCGGACAATTGTCAAAACTTGGTTGTAAACTTCCACCGCTAACGATGGCGATCGCACTTGGCGGTAGGCTTCGCCTAGTGCAAGTAAAACCTGTACATCTTGTGTTTGTGTGGATTGAGCCTGTTTTTGAATTACCTGCAACCGCTGGGTAATATACTTTATTTGTTGGCGATTATTTTTAGTATAAGCAACTCCACCAACCCTTGATAAAGCTTCAATTTCTGCTAATTTACCCAAATAGCGACGCAAACGTAATTCTCGGTTCCAAGTAGTAAATGCTCCTTGGGTATCACCTGCTTGTAATTTTGCGGTTGCGTCATTATTAAGTTTATCCAAAGCCGCTGATAAAGAGCGCTTTTCCTCAAGACTTAGGGGTTGTTTGTTAGCCCCAGGCGGTATTAATGGGTCGGGTGTGGTAATCTCTAACGGAGAAGGTGGGAATTTTTTCGGTGGTAGGGGTTTTTTCTCTTTCGCTAAAGTTAACGAAGTCGAAAACAAACAAATTGTAATCGTTGTCGCGATCGTAATACTCAAGCGTTGTATATTTATCATTTTCTTAGAATAAGGCTTGGAAAATGGGGCATAAGGCATTGCGGATTATAAAGACTATTAAATATCAACTAACTATGTGACGAACATCCTCGCTCAATTTCTCCATGAATAAAGAGTGCGGATTTTTACATGTCAAGGGTTCCCTAGATAATTTTTTTCTCCTAAAAAAAATTTGGCAGGGTGCCCGTCACAGGTTAACTTAGGTGTTCTTAAATCTTAATTTCTGGTTAATGTGCGCCTACCTTACCTGGTAATATACCGTTATCGAAAAAATCATCCAAGATCGATATAATGTCACACTCGAAAGATATACCAACCTTAGCTCGTTGGATGGCTCACGATTTTAGCAATCAACAACAAGCTTTTGAGAATCCGCCTTTTTTCGCTCACATTCGGGTATGTATGCGTCCTTTACCTGTAGATTTATTATCGGGAGTCAGCTTTTACGTAGAACAAGCTTACGATTTTATGATTAACAACCCCTATCGGGTTGTAGTTTATAAATTAGTTGATGCAGGCGATCATATAGAACTTGAGAATTACAAAGTTAAAGATGCAGAAAAATTTTATGGTGCATCCCGCGATTTGGAACGTCTCAAAGCCTTAAAGGCGGATGATTTGGAGAAAATATCTGGCTGTAACTTTATTGTAGAATGGACGGGTCACAGCTTTAAAGGTATGGTGCAACCAGGAAAAAAATGCATAGTATTCCGTAAAGGACAAAATACTTACCTTGACAGCGACTTTGAAATTGATGGAGAGAAATTTTTTAGCCGAGACACAGGAAGAGACTTAGAAACTGACGAGCAAATTTGGGGTTCAGTAGCAGGTTCATTTCACTTTGTCCGCTTACAAAGTTTTGCCCTTGAAGTAAAAGTTTAATAAAGTTTAACAATACACGATCCCTCGCCCTTAGTGCGCGAGCATATATCAATGAAGAATAAACACTTACAATTATTAGCGTTTGCTCATTAATATTAATAATTGATCAACGCGGTGATCGGTGAAAACTATGGGCTTGTCAATATCCATTTGCCGCTAACACAGTGGTGTAGGAATAGGGAACTCGTTCAACCCAACTTTCCCAGGTTCCATTAGGGTAAAGTTTCATTAAGCGAAATCCTGGTGACTTTTGATCGAGAGCAAATTTTTGGCTTCCTGGCCGAAACTGAACGCAAGTTGAGGGAGTTCCCAAATAATCAACACCTTGACGTTGAGTGTAAAATTCTTGGTGTATATGACCAAACAATACCAACCTAACTTGTGGATATTTGTCCAAAACGGCAAAAAATTCTTCGGAGTTTTGCAAGCTGCTGTTATCTAGCCAACGAGAATTTATCTTGAAGGGAGGATGATGTAATGCTACTGCTGTTGGTTTATCAACGATCGTGCTTAGCTGTAAGTCCAGCCACTCCAAAGTTTTGCTATCCAGATAACCGTGTACCTTACCAACAACTGAAGAATTTAGCAATACAAAATTCCATCCGCCACGTTCAAAACACTTGCGCCGAGAAACCAAACCCAGATTTAAAACTTCATTGACGATCGCCAAATTATCGTGATTTCCTGGTAGCCAGTAACTCGGAAGAAATAACGGGCTCAAGCTATTTTGTAAGTTTCCGTAGGATTGTGGCGTACCATCACCTGATAAGTCTCCCGTCAACAACAATAAATCAAGTTCTGAGCGCAGCGCCTTTAAGCGCTCGATAACTGCATGAAAAGACTCTGTAGTAGGCATTCCCAGTAGTTGCTGCTGCTCAGAGGCAAATATATGCATATCTGTTACTTGGGCAATAGTTATGGTAGAAACTTGTTTCATATGAGGATGATACCAATCTAAGAGTCTTAATATCCAATTCTCCTTTTTAGTCATAACTTACTTATGTGATAGTAGCTAATGCTTCTTTAATAGCACGTTCATACTGTTACATTGCTAATATTTTTGAGGTTATCTATGTTTACTTATTACTCAATTTTTTTAAGTGAAAACCGAGAACAAGCTTCAATATCTTATACTATATTTTTGATTTTTGATGTTTTTCATCTATCTTAGGAGATCAAAAGAGTTTTTTGAAGCACTATAGTACTTATACCTGTAGAAGTATAAATACTGTCGCTATATAAAAAATATGTATACTACATAACCGGAAATCCTAGCATAAGTATAAGCTAATGGAAATCTGGACAAATAACACAAAAGATGGTATACAATTATTACTTTTCTATATTTTTTAGATGTAACCGCCTTCCACTTGTAGATAAACCCGGAGTTGGAATGGTAATTGTAGACTTATACTGCATGAGAGACTGTTATAAGAAAACATAGTTTTGTCCCAGACGGTTGAAGATTTTGGAGTTGTATATTCACTAGCAAAAGCAATCAACTAGTGGTATATGGGTTGTCTGTGCAGCAGTTACCAGGAAGTGCCGGGGCTACAACTGTTCCTTGAAAATATGGGAAAACCTGGGAATTTGGGCGGTCCAAGATGCCGGTCTTACCCCATGTT
>JBCBQE010000001.1:0-35387 GCA_039820385.1 Cyanobacteria bacterium J06635_10 | reverse complement strand
CAACTATTTTCCATGTTATCCCCAAAAAATAGTTGCTTTTAAAGGCATGATTCGTCATGTCTAATCCTCACACATATTTATCTTCAGTTTTCTTATGGACATTCAGTTAATCAACATCGGTTTCGGCAATATTGTTTCTGCCAACCGAGTAGTTGCAATTGTCAGTCCAGAATCAGCCCCCATCAAGCGAATCATTACCGATGCGCGAGATAGAGGTCAACTGATTGATGCAACTTACGGTCGTCGGACAAGGGCTGTTATTATAACTGATTCGAGTCACGTTATCCTTTCAGCTATCCAGCCGGAAACGGTAGCAAATCGTTTCGTTATTTCCCGCGAACATCATGTTGTAGATAATTAAAAGGTGTATGGGTCGATATCCTTACTCTGATAATGTATACATTTTTCTGTAACATGTGAATTAAGCAACGATTCTAAAGTTGCCCATGATACAAATCTCACTAGGCAATAGTCATTTACTAAACTAACAAATGGCTGTTGACTGGTGAATAATGTATATAAATGATTCACAGGGAAAGCGGATGATGCAAGTCTTATCGACTAAAAGTGGTGCTAATACTAACAAATTACTGTCTCAAGGTAAACTGATTGTTTTAACAGGTCCTAGTGGTGTCGGTAAAGGCACTTTAATGCGATTACTTCTTTCGCGTCATCCCGAACTTAATTACTCAATATCAGCTACTACCCGTTCTCCTCGTCGAGGAGAAGTGGATGGCAAAGACTACTATTTTATTAGCCGTACTGAATTCCAACGGTTAATCGAGGAAGATGAATTTTTGGAGTGGGCGGAGTTTGCTGGTAATTTATACGGCACCCCTCGCGAACCAGTAATTGACCTTATGAAGTCTGGAAAGTCTGTATTACTTGAAATTGAGTTGGAAGGAGCACGACAAATTCCTGCTGTATTTCCCGATTTGTTGAGTATTTTTATACTTCCACCAACATTTAATGAATTAGAGAAGCGGATACGCGGTAGAAAAAAAGATTCCGAAGAGGCTATATCGCGCCGCCTAAAGCGTGCCAAAGAAGAAATTAATTCTGCTTCTGAATTCCATATTCAAATTGTGAATGAAGATTTAGAAACTGCAGTTAATGAGATTGAAATGGCTATATTTTCGGATAGGTAATTATTTTGATCGCACTGCAAGCTAAGCCACTACCTTGGGGCTTCATTAAAGTTATCCAAAATTAATCGGTTAAGACAGATAACTTTCGATGATTTTTGGTGGCTTGACGGGAACCCATAAGAATTTTTTTAGGAGAAAAAATTCTTATGGGAACCCTTGACTCAATATTTTGGGTCAAAACAGCTGTTTAAGCCGCAAAAAAGCCTATACGGCCGTCTCCAACCCGCAGGATAAGCGTTTTCCCCGACGGAGTTCGGCACTTAATGCCCTTATCAGTTCAAAATTAGATACAAGAATCGGCGTATTAGTTAAAAACAAAGGACACTAACCAAGACAATAAAAGTCTTTGTGTTGTGTCCTTTTGCATTTTTGGCTGCTAACAACTACTTATTGATACTCTCCCGCCTGGAAGACGGGAGATTCTTTCAAGCCTAGGCAGCATAGCTTGAAATATCCTCTTATAGCTGCCGGGTAACCCGGATACCCCCGTTTGCCAACACGGGCTCCCATAAGAATTTTTTTCTTCTAAAAAAATTCTTATGGGTACCCTGTGGGCGGAGTGATATTTCCTTCCAACTCGCCGATAGCACTAGCGTGCCGCCGCAAGGCGGCATATCGAGATTTGGGCGTATACTTTCCGAGAGTCCCACCCTCACGGTTTTAATGTCTTATACTGACAATAAAATTGTACCAAAGCGCGAGGGCATTTATGCCCTACCTCGTTCTACATCTCCCGCCCTACGCTCCGGAGTTTTGAACTTCGACCAGTTTTATAAGTCTGCTTCCTAGAAACCTTCCTCATACAAGAGTAAGCATTGTAGTTGGCGTGAGAAAGCCAATACTAGCTATGGAGGCGCGTAGTAGGACGCATTACCACAAATAGCAGATTGTGTCCTCTTTAAAAGACAAAGCTTTAAACCCTATTTATTGGGTAAAAGAGGTATGAAACCGAATATCAACCAAATAAACCTTGGATAAATCCTAGGTTACTGATTAAGAAGTAGGCAAATGCCGCACCACCAATGCCACCAATTAAAAAAGCACTCGCAAAATTGTTCCAACCTTCGGTAGTGTTAAAATCGCTAGGTGGATTGGGCACAGTTACCATCGCAACTGGTTTAAGTGGATTGCTATTAGCATACAAAGATAAGCAAGCAGTGAGAATCACCACCAAGCCGATTGTCGAAAGCAACCCAGCCAAGTTAGCTGATGCCGCATTACGCAGTGGACCTAATTTTGAAAATGGACCAAATAATAAGTAACCGTGAGCCATACCAACTTCCAATCCTCGTCTGAAAGGAGTTAGATCGGGACGATAAGCTGGTAAGTTGCCGATAAACCATTTGCTTAACGGAGAAGAATTAATTGGCGTTTCTAAATTGCCTAACTGTGGATTGCCAGAGGCGGCAAAAACAACTTCCTGATTTCTAGAATCACCAGAATTATTTTTCGATGCATTTGCTGTTTGGGCCATATTTGACATATTTAAGTGTTCCCTCTGCAATAAGTTTGTATTTTTCTACATATTAATAATTGTATCTGGAAGAGATTTTTAACAGCAATTTTTAGAAAAATTAATAAACATAAAACTCGCTTCTACCCTATGAGCAAAAGCGAGTTGCACAAAAAAATTATTCCCATATTAATAGGGATTTAATCGGAACTGTAAGTTACAGGTGAACTTATAACTCCAACAACATTTTTTTGTATATCCAATTTGCCGCCGAGCATCGTCAGAAATTCTAGAGCAGAATCTTTGTGCAAAACCTTACGAAGGCGTTAGCTGCACCTGACGGAGTAAAAATATCGGCTGTGCAAGAACAGCGAAACTACTGTTTATACAAAGTTTTCGCTACGCTCACACTGTCTTTCAAGGAGAAAGACTTAGCCAATCAATTAAGGTCAGCAACGCCATTGTTGCCTCGTTCAATTGGTTACGGTAGTGGATGGAATAATAGATCTGGAAAAATGTTGTTGAAGACAATCAACAAAACCGCAGTAAATATCAACATCGCAAACAGTAATACTGGTGCGAGGGAAAGATACGTCAAGAAATTATTTTGCTGCATGAATTATTACTCCCGAGTAATGAAAAGCAGGTGGATAAATTTTGGATGAGTAGATTTACGCCTGTGTCGAATTAAGAAAAGTGGTTTTAAAGACAGCCGGAAAATAAATTATGATTCATAATTTTGCTTGTCTTTACCTAGCTTGTAGAGCTATTAACAACCTTCTCAATTAACCATTGCGACTAGCGTGGAGAAATTGGAATTTCTTCATCCTTTGCAGTCAATTCACCCGAAAGCAATTCTTTGATTGCTGCTGCAGGCCAAGCAAAACCAGAAAGCATAAGGGGTAATGCTGTAGGTACGTCGATAATTATTTCCTTCATTTCGGCATTTTTATCTCCCCTGACAGCGATCAGGTAAGCACGACCTACCCAGCCAATCCAGCCAGCAATGTAAAGAAATATAATGCCAGGGATCAAAAAGTCACCAGCATTACTTAAACGACCATCTACAATCAAATGAGGTAAACCCTCTGGACCACAAAGCGCCTGAGAATACCGTTCAAACCTTTTTGCCCCAGCATTGGGGTCAGCAGTAGTGTTGCGGGCGGCCGCAGCACGTTCTTGAAAAGCAGCGGATTCGCTGCACGGTACTAGGTCAGCGCCTAGAGATAAGGCTGGTGGGGCGAAATTAAACGCCAAACAAACAGCTAAAATTAGAGCAAACAAGCGTCTCATGGATTTGTTTCCTTTTATTACGAAACAAAAAATTTTGTACAAAACGAAGCGGCTTGTACAAATTTAAATTTGTGTAACTAAGAAGCGATCATACTCTTGATGCGTAAACTGAGTAAAGTTGAAGTAAATAAAAGTTAAAGCTTCTCCAAGAAAATTTTTATTTGGCGTACCTCTATAGATGGCAACTGTTTTAGCAATAGAAACTAGCTGCGATGAAACTGCCGTAGCAATTGTTAACAATCGTCAAGTTTGTAGCAATGTCGTAGCATCACAAATTTCAGTCCATAAAAATTATGGTGGAGTAGTGCCAGAAGTTGCTTCCCGATTACATTTAGAAACTATAAACTCAGGCATAGCCCTTGCTTTACAAGAAGCAAAATTGGATTGGAAAGAAATTGACGGTGTGGCTGCAACTTGTGCCCCTGGATTAGTAGGGGCACTGTTAGTGGGTTTGACTGCTGCTAAGACTCTATGTATGGTGCATTCCTTACCATTTTTGGGAATTCATCACCTCGAAGGTCATATTTATGCGAATTACTTAAGCGAAACTACCCTTGAGACTCCATTTCTCAGCTTATTGGTTTCGGGGGGGCATACAAGCTTAATCCATGTCAAAGATTGCGGAGTCTATGAAAGCTTAGGAGCAACACGGGATGACGCAGCAGGTGAAGCATTTGACAAAGTAGCGCGGTTGTTAAAGTTAGGATATCCGGGAGGACCAATAATCGATAAACTGGCACAACTTGGGGATCCAAACTCCTTTAAATTGCCAGAAGGAAGAGTTTCTTTACCTCAAGGAGGCTATCATCCCTACGATGCCAGTTTTAGCGGATTAAAAACTGCGGTATTGCGACTGGTACAACAGTTAGAGAAAAAAAATGCTGAAATTCCTGTAGCAGATGTAGCAGCAAGTTTTCAGGATACGGTAGCCAGAGCGCTGACTAAAAGAGCTATAACTTGTGCTTTAGATTATGGTTTGGATACTATCGCTGTGGGTGGGGGAGTCGCAGCTAACAGCAGTTTGAGAAAGCAATTACAAGCAGCGGCAGAAAATAATAACCTACGAGTTTTATTTCCTTCTCTAAAATTCTGTACTGATAATGCCGCCATGATCGGTTGCTCTGCTGCCGATCACCTTAACAGAGGACATACTTCTTCTTTGAGTCTTGGCGTTCAATCAAGATTGCCCTTAACTCAAGTTATGGAGTTGTATAAATGAGACGATACCTAAAATTAGGGGCTGGCTATTTCAATCCCTAAGGGGAACATACTTCCCGTAAGTCACAGTAAAGCTGAACACCCTTTGGATTCAGCTAACATAAACCAGTTAAATCCTCCATAATTAGGGCGCAAAGGAAGCAATATTCAATTTTTCTTCCTCTGTTCCCCCTGGCTGCTCTGTTGCTCTTATAACAGGCTCTGGGTGGGCTAATACCACCTGCTGCCCTAATGCTATCCCAGTTACGAATTGATAATAGAGCGGATATGATTGGCGACAGCATCTGGCTGCTCTAACATTGCTAAGTGTCCGCAGTTGGGAATTTCGATGACATTGTCGCCGCAGTATTTAAACAAGGGGTGAAAACTAGCCAAGTGACGAACGTACTTTGGTTCCATGACTTTATCTTCGGCACCCGCTAAAAAATAAGCTGGCTGTTTAAGTTGGGATACCAATTGGGGTAGATGGTTTATTTCTTCTTCAGTTGTTGAATCAAGTAGTGCTCCTAAAGCAGCTTGAGGATCGGCCACTAAAAAATCAATAACTCGCCTACGAGCCCAATACCGTTCTAAGGGACGCGCTACAGAATTTCTAGCGATAATTAAGTCAATTAAAGGTACTTGAAATAGCCATTTGGGACGTAATTGTAAAAAACGTTGTCCAGCAGAGCGAAATTTTTCAAATGCTTCTTTAAGATAAATCCCACCACCAGAATTGATACAGATGACTCCTTTAACTTCTTCAGGCATTTGAGTCGCTGCCCATAAAGCAATAGTGCCACCAAGAGAATGACCAATCAACCAAGCATTATTCACATTTAACTGTCCCAGGAGAACTACTAAATCCTCCATGTAAGCAGATGGGGTGTAAAGCGAATTAAAAGGATTGGCGGATGTCTCGCGCCTTGTAAGATTTACATCGGAAGAGAGGCGATTTTGGGCTATATCTTTGCTTTCTTTCAATTGAGATTCCCCAAAACCTCTCAAATCATATGAGAGGCATCTAAAATCTGCCTCTAACCGCTCGATGGCAGGTTGCCAATATCCACGGCTATTAAGCCAACCGTGGATAAATACTAAGGTGTGGGGGCTATGGACGGGAACCGTTAGCTCGTATGCGTGTGGAACGCCAAAGATCTCGATAGTTGCCATGCTTCTATCGTACCTTTAAGGACGAAAGCAACAAAACAGAAGTTTGGAACTAAAAGTGTAAAAATACGTTTCAAATTTTAGCAACATAATAATGAAAAAACCGCCCCTTGGTGGAATTAATTCATTTTATACGCAATACCAAAGTATATAGCGTCGTTTTGAGAGTTTTATTATTTTTTGGATATTAATCCCACTGCCCGCTGCGGGTTTCATATTATACGGTTTGTCTAAAGGCGCGATTTTTTCGGGTTTTGAATGAAGCGGTTTACAAAAAAATCTCAATATACAAAGATCAAACATAAATTAAGGTTACGCTTACTACTTAATTTTTGTAAGTATTGAACCCCATGGTTTTTAATGAATCAACCGAAATTAGATATTCATATACCAAGAAATCTTCCACGGACGCTTTCGGCAATTTTATGACCCAAATATTCCGGAATTAAGCTTTCGTTTGGTCCCAATAAGTAAAGAATTAAACGCGTTCTTCCTCGCCAAACCAAAAGGTTAGCATTTACTACTAGCAAGTCTTCGAGCCACATAGCATACATCACCTTATAGAATAATCCCGGTTGGTTGTCAGCTTCAATAACTAAAGCTGGTAAATGAAAAACTGGATCTACATAAAATTCGGTTTCTACTTTTTCTAAACCAGCATCTAGATTAAATTCTACTGCTAGCATCTCTTCTACCTCGAAGCGTCCCCCCAAAGCTTCACGAATGGCACGACGGACGTTTTCAGCAGTTTTCTCCGAAAGGGGTTTACTACCACGAGATACAAGTAGTTTAATAAAAACCAGCATTGGCGGCTTAATTTGTCCATACAAACTTAAACTGTGAATTGTCAGTCCGTAAGCTGCCAGAACACCAAAAATATCGCTGAGAAGAAAAGACTGATTGCGGTAGGCGAAATGCAAAGCACTTTTACCGCCTTCGGGTTTCAATTCAATAACAGCACGTCTGGTTTTGTAGAGGCGATAGGCTAGCCGCAAATTTTGCAGTTGAATCTCACTGCTGACAAATTGCTCGTAAAACTGGGGAAACGACTTATTAAACCGTTTGAGGAGTTCCAGCGTTGATGTTTTTAAACCAGAAGCCATTTTTTAATGTAAGACTCGCTTGCTGTTGTTCAAATGAATGCTCTACCTAGGGCACCCAGCCGGAATTTTTTTTAGAAGAAAAATATTCCGACCCTTAACCCTTGAGCGTAAATAAAAAAAGGTATAGCCATGCCTCAAGATTTTAAGACAGTGTTGTATACAATTAATTCTCAGATATTAAGGTAGCTTTTAGTTAAATTTTCCGCTTTCTCTGTCAACAAGATGCTAAAGTTGAAAATAATTGATGTTAAACACGTTTCTAGGTTAGCTCTCATCATCTATTAAATTTCTGAAACGCTTAACAAAGGTCTGTTAGTGTAGAATTTTATAGATAGTTAGCTGCAATAAACGTGATTTATACGCACGTTGCTAAAACGTGGCAACCAATTAAGTTATACTACCCGAACCAGGCTGGCATGGGTTTTTGGAAAACTTGGTTTAATACTAATGATGGTGTCGTGACAACTAAAACGACTCATGGATTTGAAGAACATACCGCGACTTCTGATGGAAACAACGACCATCGTAGTAGCGATCGCATAGTTTTTAGCACGGAGCGAGATATTGACTTGTATGAGTTAGAAGAACTTTGCGACGCGGTAGGTTGGTCTCGCCGCCCTTTAAGAAAAGTCAAAAAAGCCATCGAGCATAGTTTTCTCGTCGCTACCATGTGGCAAGTACGGGGAAATAGAAGGAGGCTCGTTGGTTTTGCCCGTGCTACCTCAGATCATGCCTTTAATGCCACTATTTGGGATGTAGTGGTTCATCCAGACTTTCAAGGGAAAGGAATGGGTAAGGCATTAATGAAATACGTACTCAAAAAACTTAGAAATGAAGAAATTAGCAACGTTACCCTTTTTGCCGATCCCCATGTTGTAGATTTCTACCGGCATCTCGGCTTTATGCCCGATCCAGAAGGCATAAAAGGCATGTTTTGGTATCCTCACTAATCCTAAGTTTTTGTATTTGAATAAACGATTACGCTCTTTTGCCCATATATGGCAAATTTATGTTAATCCAAGATTCAGTGAAAATCCGCGCTCAAAAAAGGCGCGGAATGTCACCAGTTAAAGTTGGATCGGAGTCGGCTTGACAACATTATCCGAAAATTAATTTGCAACAATTACCTTAGATATGATATTATGCCAATACTACGGGTAAAGAACTGACTTTTCCGGGATGTAGCGCAGCTTGGTAGCGCGCCTGCTTTGGGAGCAGGATGTCGCAGGTTCGAATCCTGTCATCCCGATTTTAATAGCATATGAAATTATAGTTTCACAGATATTAGAAGTGATTAGAGATTCTAATGTATTCTGTTGTAAATCTCAAAAAATGAAACACTTTTTTTCGATTATTATTTTGCGATAAATTAAATATTTACTGGTTAATAATATTGAGTAAGATTAAGTGTTTATACCGAATAACATAAACATATATTGTAGAAAAAACCTTTAATATAAATTATTCTCAAGGATAACTATAATAGTTTGTCTAAATTATCTATTTGAATAACCAGGTCAAAAAAAGTACATTTCAAAGGATTGACATGGAACGATTTTTTTTTCAATAGCGTCAACATTATTGAAGAAAAGCAATAAAATGGCAATTGATATTATCCTTACAACTGGAAATATTTTCGCTTTTCTGTTTTCAATACGTCTATACAGGTATCTTGTCTTGTAGTTCAGTAGAATATTGAACAAACAGGGCAGAGCCGGCAAGTAGCACAGTCAGAAAAACTCTTGAAGAGACTATAACTGTAAAAAGTCGGTTCATAGCTTACCAATCAGCCTCGACTTTATTGAAATATTGATGCTAGGAGAAGTCATGAAATCATTAGTTCGCTGGGGAGCAACATTAGGTTTAGTGGGGAGTACTCTACTAGCAACTGTTACGAGCTCAATCGCCCCAGTAATCGCACTATCAGATCAACAAATCAAAACGAAGCTCGACAACATACCAGTATTTTTGATTACTAATCCCCAGGGATTGCCGTTGAGTCGCCCTCTACCCGAGCAAAATGGTAAGCAAGCTGGTGGTTCGGTGACTGGTGTTTACATGAGTCAACAAGAAGCTCAAGCTTTTATCTCCGAATTGCGCAGTGCCAAAGGTAAAGATCCGAAAATGACTCAGATGGTGAAAAGCCTTCAAGTAACACCCGTACCTTTAGGAGTCATTTTTCAGCAACTGCAAAAAACTAAAAATCAGCCAAACCGCTTGTTATTCGCCTTTAAACCCCTTGAAAGGGAAGTAAAAGGGGCTATGGATTTATTGAAAAAAAGCGGTCAACAGGTAAAACAGTTTAGAAGCGTACCTGTTTTTATCGTTCGGTTTGCACCCGATAAAAGCTATGTACCGATTAAACTTGGAGATCAAAAAGCAGAACAAGAAGTAGTTCCTTTGTTCTTGAGTATGCAAGATGCTAAAAATCTCCTCAACCAAGTAAAGCCAAAATTTCCCAAGGCTGATATTCAGGTAGTAGATGTAGACGGGATACTTAGTACTTTGCAAGAGAAAGATGATCCTTGGCTCTCGAAAGTACAATTTTGGCCAGGCCCAGAAGCTAGACAATATATTCAGAAACTTCCCAAGCAAAATACAACTACAGCACCGAAGAAATAGTACATCTAACCTCCTATACTCTTAAGACATGGCGGATAAGCAGCAGTTACAAGTTTCTGGTTCAGAACTCTCTTCCTGGCGAGATGCAGCCATATCCGCTGCTGTATCTGCTAATGTCTCGGAGTTTGAGGTAGATTGGCTGCTACAGGAAATAGCTGGATTAGATAGTTTGGCCTTACGTTTGGGTTCTTTTAAAGACAGGTCTCAAATTCAGCTAAAATTACCTCTACAAGAATTATCAGTACTGTGGCAACAAAGACTCAGCCAAAGCCTTCCAGTCCAGTACATTACAAAAGTTACTCCTTGGCGACATTTTAATATTACAGTTTCACATAACGTTTTAATTCCCAGACCTGAAACCGAATCCTCGATCGATCTGGCTCTAGCCGCTACTGCTGACAACCCGGAAATACAGCAAGGGCATTGGGCGGACTTGGGTACTGGTAGTGGAATAATAGCTTTAGGATTGTGTGGTGCCTTTAGTAATGCAAGAATCCATGCTGTAGATATTTCCTCAAAAGCGCTTTCTATTGCCCGCCTAAACGCCGATCGTTACGGTTTTAGCAAACGCATTGAATTCTACCAAGGTTCTTGGTGGGAACCGTTAGATTTTCTTAAAGGTAAATTTAGCGGTATGGTATCCAATCCTCCTTACATTCCAACAAGTACTCTACCCGAACTACAGCCCGAAGTATTTAAGCACGAACCGCATTTAGCTTTAGATGGTGGAAGTGATGGTTTAGAATGCATCCGCCATTTGATAGAAACTTCATCCGATTATTTAAAACCTGGTGGAATATGGTTAGTTGAAATGATGGCGGGACAAGCAGATAAAGTAAATCAAATGCTGTTATCGCACGGTAGTTATCGCAAAATTGAAATTTATCCCGACTTAGCCGGAATTGAGCGTTTTGCACTTGCCTATAAAAGCTAGTGCTTCACCTTCGTCAACTTTACGGGGTTAATTGTAAGAAAAAAAAGTAATTTTCTCCCCCTGCTTGCCCTCACCCGGCAATATTGGTTTGCTAGAGTACTAGGAGTTGGGAGTTAATTTTATACTGATAATTGATAATTGATAAATGACACAGGTTTCTATTGGCGAGTTGGTAGCGGGAGCTAGAAAAGGTAAAGTAGTTAGCTTTCCCACAGATACCGTTCCTGCCCTCGCAGCAAAACCCGAAAATGCAGAATTAATTTTTACAGTAAAAAAGCGTAGTCCGGATAAGCCGCTAATTCTTATGGCTGCTGAATCAGAGCAAGTTTGGGACTATGTGAAAGCTAGTAAAGAAGAGTATGAAATTTGGCAGCAGATTGCGGATAAATACTGGGGTGGAGCCCTGACTTTGGTATTGCCAGCTTCAGCGAAAGTGCCATCATGCATGAATCCTAATGACCCTACCACAATTGGTGTTAGAGTTCCGCAGAGTGATATTGCTTGCAGCATTTTAGCCCAAACTGGTCCCCTTGCGACTACTAGTGCTAATTTATCGGGGCAGCCTGCCTTGCAGACAATGGCAGAAATTGAGGCAGAGTTCCCTGATGTACTTACTTTGGAGACAAGCGGATACGATTGTCAAACACCTGGGATGGGTATTCCTTCTACTGTTGCTAAATGGAATGGGGGAAAATGGCACATTTTGCGTCAAGGCGCAGTCAATTTAGATTGACCTACAATTTCCGCAAAAAAATGGGGCAGGGGCACCCCATTTTTTAAGGTTCCATCTCGTGACAACAAATTGTTAAGAATTATTGCCTAATTTATACTTTAATAAACCAACGTTGGCGGTACATAAGATAAGCAACCAGGAACCAAAATAGTAGGATAACAAAAGCAAACAGTAACGAACCGTTGAATCCACCAGCCCAAGAAGCAAAAATATTTTCGTAAATCCAGGTGTAAGTCATGGCTGCTTCTTCTCCTACACCAACTCTGGTGGTAACCAAAAGTTTGATTAACATAATCGAAGCCATAAAAATGGCGATTGCGTTTAACCCCATTACCTCAAAAGGTTTAGCCCACCGCCGAATTTTTCTCACTTCCATTAGTTCGTAACAACTTGCAAGTAGTAACAAAGCCCAACCAGTTGTAAAAATTACGTAGGAACTTGTCCACAGTTTCTTGTTAATCGGGAAAAAGATGTCCCATGTTCCACCAATTACCAGGCACGATAAACCGAATAGTACTAAATCCATGCTGGTAGAAGAATTTACCCTGCTATTTTTGAGGCATTTTCCGCTGAAGTAACCAGCAAGCACGCTAGCACTAGCAGGAATGCTACTAAATAATCCTTCTGGATCTCCCATCAAATTGAAACCATCCCACTTATACAAGTGTACTTTGGGAATAATTAAACGATCGATATAAGCACCAAAGTTACCAACTGCGGTTAAGTCTCCTGCGCCGTAATTGGGTACGGGTACATACATCATTGTTAACCAGTAGCCAATGAGTAATATTCCAGAAATTATCCATTGTGCTTTCTGTGGTATCAAAAGAACTATCAAAGCAGCGAATAAGTAAGCAAGACTGATGCGCTGCAATACGCCCATGATGCGGATAGTACTTAAATCAAATGTCCAAAGACCTTGATTCCAAATGCCGTTGAGGAATAAACCTAAAATAAAAAGAATTACAGCGCGGCGAAAAATACGTATCAAACCAGCAAACTTGGATTTATTGCCTTTGGTGTATTTTGATAGCGAAAAAGCCATCGCTACACCGATAATAAAAAGGAAAAAGGGAAATACAAGATCGGTTACAGTCCAACCATTCCATTCGGCATGGAGTAGGGGAGGATAAACATTTTTTCCAGCAATGCTCGCCATATTTACAAGTATCATCAGGGCGATAGTAATACCGCGAAAAGCATCCAATGAACTCAAACGACTACTCGCTTGAGATACCTTAGGAATTGTTGTAGTATTCATTAGCTAACCAATCATTTTTATACAAGAAGTGAATAGGTTGCTCTTAGTTTATTAAGTTAAGAATTATAAGAAACTTGTGAATATTATAGTAATTTTTTTCAATAAATTGTTGGCGAGCGGCCACGGTATAGCTTTGCAAAGGCTACTATAACCTCTGTCAAATCTTAGGAAACTAAATATATTTCAGAAAATTTTATCTCTTTTTCGAGCTTGGAAACTTGGTAATTTTTGAAAAGATACTGATTATGAATAAATATTAACAGTTTTTCTTGAAGCTTTACTCTACCGCATCATCAAGAACCGTTTTTACGGGGTGTATTTTCTAAGATTAATCGGAAGTTCGGATGATTATTTACGATTTTATACCTTGCACCGAAAGGGTAATCGATCAAATAATAAGTAAAATAATTAAAAATATTACTATTTAAATACCGTAATGTTTGTAGTCCATTAAAATGGATTTATCCTATTAGCTAGGGGTGTTTAATCTCTGGCAGGTAAAAATGGTACTTCAGATAATTAGTAATGATTTTTACGATAAATTTTTATGGTGCAAGATGTGAACAATCGCCTCCGTACTCCACATGCGTCAACTTTGAGGGGTTAATTGTAAGAAAAAAATTTTTTCTCCCCCTGCTCCTTACCCCTGCCAACATCCGGCAATTTTAGTTTGTTGAACTAGTAGTTGTATTTCCCGGAGCCAATATTCTCTTCAGGCTTTAGGGGGAGTCGCTTGAGGCGGGTGGGTGTGGTGCTGCGGTATTTATAAGAAATTGCGGTGGACTTGATATAACTGTGATATTGCTCAATTAATCTATCTAAAGATGGGATGAACTGAGTAGTGTACTTTTGTAATTAATTAAGAAGTTGAAATTTAGCAAAAAATTATGGATTTGAATAACTTGGTATATTTTTGTACCGGATTAGCATTAGGAATGGGTATTTGCTGGCTATTGCTAAAATCAAAAGCTTCTTCTAATTCGTCTTTGAGGGTATCGGCAGAAGAAAATCAGCAGTATATGGCAGCCTTATCTCAACGAATGAGAGAAATCGAACTGGCTTACCATCTGGCACGGGAAATGAGTCAGTTTAAAGCCGGTTTTTTAGCTCGTACTACTCACGTATTGCGATCGCCACTCAATGGTTTGATTGGGTTGCATCAATTGATTTTATCGGATTTGTGTGAAAATCCAGAAGAAGAGCGGGAGTTTATCAAACAAGCTCACGAGCGAGCTTTAAAGTTATTAAATCTTATTGATGAAATTCTTCATGTTGCTAGAGCCGAACATGGCAATAGTAAATTAGATATTCAATCTGGCTTGTTGAATCACACTTTGCTGCAAGTTTATGAATTAACTTATATGCTTGCTGAAAATCGTAATTTTCCATTTGAGGTGATCCAACCAAGGGAAGAAATTTATGTTTTGGCAGATCGACGTTGGTTAAAACAAATATTAGTAAACTTGGTAGATGCCGCCATATCTCAAATGGAAGAAGGTAAAATAAGAATTTCTGCCAAAGCCAACTATGAAAGTAATGTTGCTTGTATTTGGTTAGATGTACCCACAGAAGCTATTCCTTCTAGGGAACCCATAGATTTAATTGAGTCAGAAGAAACCGAAGAAACAGACGAGCAAAAAAATCAATTCCTTCAAAAAGGAATGAAGTTACTACTCAATCAAACTTTATTGGAAGTAATGGGAGGAAAAATTGAAATTGTTTCCTATCCCAAAACTAATAGAAATGAAGATCTCTCCAGGTTACAAATTTCTATCCCTTTAGGGATTCCTGAAGCTGAGTTGCAGTACTAAGACTCGACAAGTTTGAGCGGTTGTATATCACCATTGTGGTGGAGGTATTCTGCTCAAAACCAATTTTTTCGTAAAATTTTTGTTGGTAAGTAGTCATTAAATAAACGCGCTCTACCCGACTCATCCGGGGATGACTCAAAACCGTTTCCACTAATTTACTACCTAGTCCAGTTCCACGAAAATCTGGGTGGATTACAACGTCCCAAATTGTAGCACGATAAACACCGTCACTTGTTGCTCTGGCAAAACCAATTAGTTGCTGTTTATTCCATACAGCAATTACCGGCTCACTATTTTTGATTGCTTCTGCTAAATCTTCTATATTGCGCTCTTTTGCCCAAAAAGCACCATTAGAAAATAGTTCTTGCAGTTGCTGCATGTCGATTTCCGACTTTGCATCACTAAATAAAATCTGAGAATTGTTCATCTTTACGTTACCCAGATAAAAGTATTGTTTTTGTAGATATACCAACCTTTTTATGACTTACGCAAAGCCCCCCAAAAAATCGGGGGGCTGGAGATATATAAAAATCTGGAACACGATATTTTTCTCTCTTTCCGCGTAAGTCCTAATTGTAAAACACAAATGTTACAAGTTATCTAAAAAAATATAAAAAAATTAATATATTGTAAAGAATAAATATTTTATTTTTGAGAGCATTTTAGGAGGAGGTAAGCTGCTCATCACAAATCCATTTCCATAAAGGATGAGAAGAACCTTGTTGGCGGATGCGATAAACCTGCTTTTCTAAGCGCTGCTTTTCTGAAGCCGGCATCCCAACTAATATATTACGACTTTGCCAAATTAAAACACTAAGAGTCATAGCAATACATAAACTGAGTCCAAGAGCAGCAAAAGGATGAAATAGTAGACCATATCGCACCGCAGACCAAGTAAAATACTCTTGCCACAACTCAATTTCTGTACGTAAATCCCACAAACACAAAGGAGCTAATGTTAGCCATAGAAATACAACTAGCAACCATCTAACGTAAACCGTAAGCCTATGCAGTTTTTCCACCTGCCGAATAAAAGAGGAATCAGATGACGGTTGTTCTATTTGAGCCATAAGCATTGGGAATTAGGGATGGGGGGAGATGGAGGAGAGAGGGAGAGGGGGAGATGGGGAGAGGGGGAGAAATTTTTATAGTTAATCGATTAGCTTCCAAGGTAGTAATTCTTACTTTTAACTCCTAACTCATAACTCCTAACTTCTAACTTCTAACTGTTGGCTGTTAATTGTTCGCTGTTACCAGGAGGCTTGGATGTTTCTTGACGCTCGCGCCACCAAGCTAGTAGGGTGCTGGCGATGAAAATACTGGAATATGCTCCAGCAGTAAAACCAATAATTAGGGCTAAAGCAAAGTTTTTGAGGGTTTCACCACCAAATAGAAAGATTGCAATTAATGATAGTAAAGTTGTCAGTGTGGTATTTATTGACCGCGCTAAGGTTTGATTGACTGCATTGTCTACAATTTCAACTATGGGACTGTCGGGATTTACTTTGAGAGTTTCGCGGATGCGGTCGTAAATTACTACAGTATCGTTAACTGAGAAACCGGTAATGGTAAGTAATGCAACAATAAATAAGCTATCTACTTCTAGACCAAATAACAACCCGAATATCGAGAAAATCCCCGTTGTCATTAAGATGTCGTGAAAAGTGGCAACAATAGCAAATACTGCGTAGTCCAACTGGAATCGAATCGATAGGTAAATTACAATACCTGAGAATGCCACAATCAAGGCAGTGATGCCGGTATTAAATAATTGTCTACCTAATGTTGGTCCGACAGTATCAATTTGCTTTTTTGCCGGATCGAAAGTACCGATTTTTTCACTTAAAGCACTTTCCAACTGGGTGCGCTTTTCAACTTTTAATTCTTTAGTCCGAATCAATACGCCGTTTTTTTTGCCAGTTTCTCTATCGGCGATTAACTGGATGCTGCTATCGGCTAATTCCTGTGATGTGGCAACTTCTCGGACTAGGTTGATATCAATTTCTTCATCGCAGTTATTTGGCAAGCTACAATCTCGTTCAAACTGTAGCCGCGTACCGCCGATAAAATCTAAACTAGGACGTAGTGGTGCACCAATCTCACTTTGCCAAGAAATCACCATGGAGATGATGCCAGCTAAGATAATAGCACCAGAAACAGCCCACCACAAAGTTCGCGATTTATTAACACTAATTTTCATTTCGCCACCTGTGTCTTATTTGAAGTTGGCAGGCTGGGGCAGAAAAGTTCTGGCTTGCGTATTGAATCAATTCTGATTGCTATAAACATTAAGGTGCGGCTACAAGTTACTGCTGTAAACATACTAACTGCTACCCCTACAGCCAAAGTTACGGCAAAGCCTTTGACTAAGCCAAATCCTAACCAAAACAGCGCTGCGCAGGCAATTAGTGTTGTAATATTACTATCTAAAATACTAGACCATGCTCGGAAAAAACCAGATTCAACAGAACGATAAAGTGATTTACCAGACCGTAATTCTTCTCGGGTGCGTTCAAAAATTAGCACATTCGCATCAACGGCCATCCCAATACTGAGGATAAAACCGGCAATACCGGGTAGGGTTAAAGTTACGCCAAGCAAAGCGAAACAAGCCCAAGTCAAAAGGGCATAAATTATCAAAGCTAAATCAGCAATGATTCCCGGTAGTCTGTAGTAAACCACCATAAATATTAATACTAAAATCAAACCACCAACAGCTGCATAAATACTGCGTTGGATGCTGTCTCTACCTAATGTGGCACCGACTGTACGATTTTCCACAATTTCTATAGGAACTGGTAACGAACCACCGCGCAACTGCACCGCTAAGTCTTGAGCATCCTGGGCTGTAAAATTGCCGGAAATTTCAGCACTACCACCAGTAATTCCCGTGTTCGCATAGGTGATTGCTACAGAAGCAGCGCTGATTAATTCATTATCAAGAAAAATACCAATACTGCGGCCAGTACCTGCCAGATTTTTAGTTAAATCGGCAAAAAGTCTGCCACCTTCTTGATTAAACTGGAGCCCTACAGCCCAACTACCCGCACCTTGTTGGGGGCTATAAGGGGTGGCATTAGTTAAAAATTTACCCGTAAGCGGCGGATCTACACTTGCAAATAATTCGGCGATCGCCTCTTGATTTGTTTTAAGTTCTTGTTGATTTTTTTCAATTGCAGCTTTATCTTTATCTTCAGTCGAACGTAACTCTTCAAGTCTGGCTTTGAGTTGGTCGCGATTAGCTCGTAAAGCAAAAAGTTGAGCTTCTGTGTTCTGCTTTTGAGTCATAAACTCTAATTGTGCCGTACCACCCAAAACTCGTTCGGCTTGTTCTGGATTATCAACTCCAGGAAGCTGAATCAAAATTTTATCAGTTCCTGCGGTTTGAATAACGGGTTCGGAAACTCCCAATCCATTGACTCTATTGCCGAGTACTGTTTGTACTGCTTCCAATTCACGTTCGCCTATTTGTGTAATTTCTGGAGTCGTATTAACCTGAATAGTTAGTTGCGAACCTCCTCGTAAATCTAGCCCCAAAGGCACCGGAATTGTAGCAATTACCGTCACTGCGGCAATCACCAGAATAGAAATTAAACCTAATAGCAATTGCTGTTGTTGTTTTGGCATACCATCCCCGTGAGGCGCGACAAAGGCTATAATAGCGTTTATTTAAGTTATGAGTTAAGAGCTATTAATTGTACTATTGTTTGGGCATAGGGCATGGGGAGATGGGGAGATGGGGAGAAATTCTTACTTCTAACTCCTGCACAGACGTAGCACTGCTACGTCTCTACAACTCCGCTCCGCTATGCCCATACCCATTGTTTTAAACCCTTGCAGTAACCATTTTTTCTACTGCTTCGATAATTTGCTCTGGTTGAACAATGGTCAATCGTTCCAAGCTACCGTTGTAAGGTGTGGGAATATCCTGGGAAGAAAGTCGCAGCACCGGCGCATCTAATTCATCAAATAAGCGCTCGTTGATTGAAGCAATAATTTCTGCCGCTACACCCCCAGTTCTCATACATTCTTCAACAATTATGACTCGGTGAGTTTTGCGTATAGATTCACTAATGGTATCAAAATCTAAAGGTTTTAAAGAAATTAAATCAATCACCTCTGGGTCGAAACCATCTTTTTCTAAAGTCTTCACGGCTTGCATCACATGATGGCGCATTCGCGAGTAAGTAATGATTGTCACATCTTTACCGCTACGCACAATCTCTGCTTTATCTAATGGCAACAGATATTCTTCTTCTGGTAAATCTTCTTTTAAGTTATAAAGCAGTACGTGTTCAAAGAACAATACTGGATTATCATCCCGAATAGCTGATTTTAATAAACCTTTGGCATTGTAAGGTGTGGAACAAGCGACAATTTTTAATCCCGGTACAGCTTGAAAATAAGCTTCTAAACGTTGTGAATGTTCTGCACCTAGTTGTCTTCCAACTCCACCGGGGCCTCTAATTACTAAAGGAATTTTAAAATTACCGCCGGAAGTGTAGCGTAACATCCCAGCATTATTGGATATTTGGTTGAAGGCTAGCAACAAAAAGCCCATGTTCATGCCTTCAATTATCGGTCTTAAGCCGGTCATTGCAGCACCAATAGCCAATCCTGTAAAACTATTTTCGGCAATAGGTGTATCTAATACTCTCAGTTCGCCATATTTTTTGTATAAATCTTTAGTAACTTTGTAGGAACCACCATAATGTCCTACATCTTCACCAAGTACCATAACGGTTTTATCGCGCGCCATTTCTTCGTCAGTGGCTTCCCGTAAAGCATTGAAAAATAGTGTTTCTGCCATTAGACCAAAATTTACCAATCAAAATTTACAAATATTGTTGAGTGAATCTTATCGCGTCTCCGTAAAAAAATACGGTCAATACAGCACGAGTTGTATAAGAATGCCAAACTTCTCCCGAGTAAATAAAAAATTACTGCACCGTTTTGAAGTATAGAATTTTTTCTCTGTAGAAGGTTATAGTTTAACCTCAAACCAGCATTAACTTTACATGTTGCACAACATGCATACCAGTTTTAGTCGCTTCCTTCAAGCACAAATACTACCGATCGCCCTCTTGGAGATCGTAAATGCCAAGCTACTAATAACACCACCTTTTCAAAAATGGTAATCTAAACAGATTACTATTAGATTCAAGCCTGCATTTTTAAAAAATTTGTATCGTTAGTAGCTCGGCATTAATCTCAAACTTGAAGCAATCGCAATCTGAGCGTTGCAGCAAAAAAAATCTCAAGTAATCCACCAACTTTACTTTTTTTGTGGCTAAACAATCAAAAAATCAAAAAACTCCAGCGCCCTAAGTATTTTTAAAACTAAAAGGCTGGAGATAATTTGAAATTGCAATCAGAGTAGTTTTGTCGCCAACAATAAAAGCCATGCTTGGCAGGTTATTACACTAAATACGGTAAATATAGGAGGTAGTAAACTAATCTTTATATTATTTCTTTCACAAACAATAATAAGTAAAACTTTCTTGTAAAAGTACCAGTTTCCGTCCGCCTAACTATACAGTTTAGTGATTAAAATAAACTGTTGAATCGTCTAGAGTACTAACTTGAGTTACGCTCTTCTCAGACTCACCTGTTCCAGAAACTGTAGGAAGTTGATTTTCTGGGTACCTTCTTGGCCTTCCTGGTTTACGCTTATGCCTTTGATTAATTGATTTTTCGCTTGCTTGTGCCAACTCTTCTGGCGTACATTTAAACAGGCGTAACGCATCCCAGTATTTTTTCGGTGTCATAGTTGGTTCAGTTCGCCCTGCTTCCCAGTTGCGAACGCTTGTCTCACTGATTGCAAGCCTGAAGGCTACCTCTGCACGGCTGAGTCCAGCACGTTCTCTCAGGACTTGCATATCCATATCGCAATGCTCCCTTTTTTAAACTCATTAATTGGATTTATTAAATCAATTGACGTAAAAATGCCAACTGAAAATGATTTGTTAACTACTTTATTTTATAAGCTATTGTATACCCGTATGGCAATCTAACCATAATGCAATGTTTGACTATTTTCTACAAGTTTTTTATATTTAATTTCTGTAAAAAGGTAGATGTATGAAATGCAGTTATGAGCATAATTGCTGATTTTTCTTCAGCTAAAGCTTATTAATCTGGCAATTGCGATTCGCCAAAGTTTCTATTTCTAGATTACTAGTGCGTAAATACTAAGCATTTATAGAATAGTCTCGACATAAAAGTTTACATCGAGACGTGATTTTTGATAATATTTAATCCTTCCCTTGTTTCTAACTTATGCTATCCATCGTGCTGCGTCTTTAGCATAATAAGTTAAAATCAAATCCGCACCAGCGCGTTTAAAGCTAATTAGGGCTGCTGCCTTAATCATTGAATATTCGCCGAAAACGTTGTAAGCGGCAACTGGTAGATTAGAAGCCACTTTGACTTCGTTAGCTACACTTTCACCTGGTACAGCAAATAATGGATAAATTAAATCGTTTGTAGTCAATACTGTTTCACTTACCATCCGGCGCAATTGAGGATGGCTACGTAGACGACGGGGACGATGAGTTGGAAACATAGTTTTTATATACTGAATAAAACTTTCATGGACACAACTCAAAGCGTCACAAACTGACGGCAAAGTTTAACTTGAAAAGGACAAACTAAAAACAGCGCTTAACTGTCCTATGCCCTACTGTCTGCAAAGCTGTGGGGCAATTTTGTATTTTACCGCTAGCTGTATATGTATCTTATAAAAGCTCGGAAAAGTTGTACGTGAAAATATTATTTAAATAACTGTGAAAATATATCGAATAAATTTCTTTTCATCGGAGTGGATAATTATTTGGTCAATCAATTGTAATAACTTGTAATATTGCGATTAATAATTGTCTAAATTACGACCTTTGAGAAAATCAAAACATAAATAGTAAATAAATAAAATTATATATAACTATGTATTCATAGCTAACGCAAAAATTTCATCCAAGCTGTAATATATTTTGGTTTATTTGCTTGTCATATGTCGATTTGTATGCATTGGATAAAGAGAACTTCAAAAGCAATCTAAAAAAATATTTTTTATAAAGTAAAGAAGACGTTACCTTATGAATACCGAGATTTTGTAGAAGGTAGAGCAACGTCCTGAAAAAAATGAAGTGTGAGTGATACAAGTGACAATCGTAATTTTTTAAGCTACTTGAAAATAATGACTAACGCCTGTCCCTTCGATACCCAAGCAGTTTTGCTAAACGATTCTAAATATGAAGGGATAACGAAAAGGTTTATCCGATTCTCCTAAAACGTGAAAAAGCGCCCAAATAGTGAGTCCCCAATGGACGACGAACCATACACCTCCTAAAGGTACCAGCAAGCCAAGAGTAAGCCAAACCAGCACTCCGATAATAAATCCACAGAGCCAAACATTTAAATGGAAATTGATGGCTTCTTTGGCGTTTCCCTTTACTACTGGATCTTCAGTGGTAAAAAGTATAAAAATGGGAACGGCAATAGATATAACTGTAGAGCTTAAAAAAATTGCTCCGTGAGACAGTGCTGATAAAAGCTTTCTACTGTCTGTGTCGTACATTTTTTACTCCCCTGATGTCGAGCTTTTGGATTATATAACGAACTTATGACCTTGGTGGTTGTCTTAAGATTAAAAGACTCGCGCTTAACTCGAAAAACCTAAGTTTTAGTTAGAATACAATCAAACAAATACCTTATGTCAACTGAACTTGAGAAGGAAATTTACGAAGAAGTTGAACGTCGTCGCAATTTTGCCATTATTTCTCACCCGGATGCTGGTAAAACTACTCTGACAGAAAAATTACTTTTGTACGGAGGTGCAATTCACGAGGCAGGTTCGGTAAAAGCTAGAAGGGCGCAAAGAAAAGCAACTTCTGACTGGATGGCAATGGAACAGCAACGGGGTATTTCTATTACTTCTACGGTGTTGCAATTTGAGTACAAAAATTGTCAAATAAATTTATTAGATACTCCCGGACACCAAGACTTTAGTGAAGATACATATCGCACTCTTAGCGCTGCCGATAATGCAGTAATGTTGATTGATGTTGCTAAAGGTTTGGAACCCCAGACGCGAAAATTATTTGAAGTGTGTAAAATGCGGGGTATTCCAATTTTTACATTTGTAAATAAACTCGATCGTCCCGGAAGAGAAGCTCTAGAACTTTTGGATGAAATTGAGCAAGAATTAAACTTACAGACTTATGCGGTAAACTGGCCTATTGGTATGGGCGATCGCTTTAAAGGCGTGTTCGATCGTCAAGAACAAAAAATACATTTGTTTGAAAGAAGCGCCCACGGTAGCAAGGAAGCGGCAAATACAGTAGTTGACTTAGGCGATGCCAAAATAGAAGAACTTTTAGAACAAGATCTTTATCATCAACTCAAAAATGATATAGAACTTTTGGATGGAGTAGGGCCAGAATTAGATATGGAGTTGATACACCAAGGTAAAATGACTCCGGTATTTTTCGGGTCTGCGATGACCAATTTTGGTGTAGAATTGTTTCTCCAGAATTTCCTCCAATACGCCCTCAAACCCGGTTCTCACGAAAGTAGCGCGGGTGTAATCCCTCCGACTTACCCAGATTTTTCCGGTTTCGTGTTCAAGCTGCAAGCAAACATGGATCCCAAACATCGCGATCGCGTGGCATTTATCCGTGTATGTACTGGTCGTTTTGAAAAAGATATGACAGTTAACCACGCCCGTACTGGTAAAAACGTGCGTTTATCTCGTCCGCAAAAACTGTTTGCTCAAGAAAGAGCATCCATTGATGAAGCTTATCCGGGGGATGTGATCGGTTTGAATAATCCCGGTGTTTTTGCAATTGGCGATACAATCTACACTGGTAAAAAATTAGAATATGAGGGTATTCCCTATTTTTCACCGGAGTTGTTTGCTATTCTCAGAAATCCCAATCCTTCAAAATTTAAGCAGTTTCAGAAAGGTGTAACGGAGTTGCGCGAAGAAGGAGCGGTGCAAATTATGTACTTTGTTGATGAATCCAAACGCGATCCAGTTTTGGCCGCAGTCGGTCAGTTACAGTTAGAGGTGGTGCAGTACCGTTTGGAAAACGAGTATGGTGTAGAAACTCGTTTAGAATACTTGCCTTACAGCGTTGCTCGTTGGGTAGAAGGCGGTTGGGAAGTATTGGATAAAGTGGGACGTTTATTTAACACCACCACCATGAAAGATAGTATGGGAAGGCCAGTATTACTATTTCGTAATGAATGGAATACGAATCAATTACAACAAGACCATCCGGAATTAAAATTAAATGCTATAGCTCCCGTATCTGGACACTCATCAACTTCTTAATACTCAGCAGTTGCCCCAGGGCTTTCCTTGCCATCAACGGGCTGTATAGCCCGTTTGGCACTCATTTTAGTATTTATGAATTTATGTAAGTTAAATTTGTAGTATGGCATGGATAATAAAAATGGTTTTTCAGTACATAGGACCGCGATTATTTGGATCGAAAAAGACTGAAACTCTTGCTGTGAATAAATTATCCCGAATAAAATATTTTTTTCACTATATTTCCTATTCCCTCAACCCTTTTTTTAGAATACTTTTTTAGCATATTCAGTACCTGTATAACTAAAAAATTAAACCAATAATGTAAGTATTTTCAAGCAGACGCTTGGTGAAAGAATATTTATGTCTTCAGATTCCAAACCATCTTTGAAGGCTGGCTTAGCTGCCCTTAAAGAAGAAGATTACCCTACGGCAAAAATCATCTTAGAAGATGTTGCAGCTAGAGATGATAATGCTCATCAAAGCTTACAAGCCCAAATTGGTTTAGTAGTAGCTTATTCTAGAAGCGGCGAAATCTCCATGGCGATCGCATTATGTGAATCTCTCACTCAAAGCGATCGTTCTCAAGTTCAACAGTGGGCAGAAAAATCTTTAAAGCAACTTAAAAAACAAAATATCAACAAAAATACAGAACCCGACTCCACCGGCTTTGTTGCCTTTGAATCCCCACATCAAGAAGTCGAAACAGTAGAGTCTGACTTACATACTTTATCTACCCCTCCACCACCTCCACCACCTCCATCATTTTTAACTTCCGAAGCGATAGATGCAACTCCAATAAAGGAAACTGCTGTAGAAAGGAAAAAAAAACCTCGCGGCTCTAGCATTACATCTGTAAATTCAGTCAAAACCAAACGTGACAATAGAAACGAGAATATTCATTGGCGGTTAGGAGGGAGAGCGAAGGTATGGCAACCCCTACCAAAAGGAAATTTTATTCCCTTACGATTACTCGGGTTTGGAACCTTCGTAACTTTATTTTTTGTGGTACAGGCGTTAGTGAAGCTAGTAATGGCATTAACCAACTATATTTTAGTGGCGCTTCCATTTTTAAAACCCATAGAGTTGTTATACAACAATCCCACTTTTTTACTGCTGGGTATATTTTTGATATTACTAGCTGTTTCACCTTGGTTACTCGACTGGCTACTACGTAATTTTTACGATAAAAAAACTTTAGAAAGAGAAACTTTAAACACATATTCTCGTGAAGCATTGCGGGTACTCCAACGCTACTGTCAACCGCGGGGTAGGAGCTTACCAAAATTAGGAATTTTACCCATCAATACACCAGTTGCATTTACTTTTGGCAATTTATCCCGCACTGCTCGGATTGTAGTCAGTCAGGGACTTTTAGAACAATTAGCAGATGATGAAATAGCCGCGATCTTTGCTTGTCAATTGGGACAAATTGCTCGTATCGATTGTACTGTGATGTCTTTACTAATGGCGATCGCAATTCCGGTTTATCAACTGTATCAACTGATTTGTGGACAAGCCGATAATATTTCCAACCGAATTGGACGTACAGTTGTAGGAATAGGAGGTAATGGGGTTTATGGTATTTGGTGTTTGCTTACGGGAACTGGTTTGTGGTTATCCCGCCGACTTACTTATTTAAACGATCGAATTGGTGCAGAAGTCACCGGAAACCCCAATGCATTGATTCGCGCTTTACTCAAAATTGCTATTGGTACTGCTGACGATATCGTCAAGGAAGAACAAACATCTTGGCAATTGGAAAGTTTAAGCCTATTGATGCCAGTTAGTCACAAACAAAGTTTATCGTTGGGTAGTCTTGCTCCAAACACTACTTTTGAATCGTTATTAATGTGGGAATATCTTAATCCCTACCGGCAATGGTTTGTAATTAATAACAGCCATCCTTTGATGGGAGAGCGCTTACAAAGATTGTGTAAAATAGCCCGCCACTGGCACGTTGAGCCAGAATTATACCTGGAAACTCAGCAGCCTTTAAAGTTGAAGCGCCAGTCATTTTTATTACAAACTGCTCCTTTTTTAGGCCTTTTAGTTGGTACAGCATTCGCATTGTTTTTCTGGCTGGCTTGGCACGCAGCATTTGCGCTGCACTTAATTAACCTCAAGTGGATATACGACAATTGGCAATTTGCCATCGGCTTTATGCTTATCGGTTTTAGCATCGGTATTTTAATCAGAATCAATTTCTTGTTCCCTAATATCAAAACCGAAACTGTACAAACCTCAGAGTTTTTGCCAGAATTACTCGCAAACCCAGCTACCTTACCCATAGATAGTACCCCCGTAGAATTTAGGGGTAAATTATTAGGTCGCCGCGGTTGCAGCAACTATTTAGGACAAGACTTAATCCTCCAAGTAGGCAATAGTTTGGTGAAATTACATCACATTTCCTGGTTGGGGCAGTCTGCCAATCCCCAAGATGTTATCGGTAGAACAGTTTCTGTTACCGGCTGGTTGCGACGAGGTGCTACACCTTGGCTAGATATTCAAGCTCTAAAAACTCAAAGTGGTAAAACACTCAATAGTCCTCATCCGATTTGGTCAGCTATTTTGACAGTAGCTACTTTCGCGATCGGTACTTACATTATTTTGACAGGTTAGATGGCGATCTATCGCCAAGAAAGCTCGTAAAAAAATCGCGGAGGTTATGTCCCTTCGGGACGACATAAAGATAGGGACACCCGCTCAACCCACGCCCCCGGGCGTGAACGCTAATATAAACAAATTAATTCCTGTTATGTGTGGCATCTTCTAACATCAAGAAAACGCTCCGCCAACACAAAAAGCCCTCGTCGGGTGCCTTCCGCCATTTTTTCTGACAACCCCCATGGGAGTATCTCAACAAAATGTTAAAAAAAGTTGCAAAAAATCACAATAAATGTTAATTTTATTTACAATAAGCGATGCAACCCCAATAACAAAGCCTTTAGTTATAGCTAATGTATGAGGCTGCTTACGCTATTACTTCCCCCCTTTCCTCCTTCCAACACAGCAGGAAATTAACCAGCCGTTGGCTGGTTTTTGTTTATTGAAGGGGTCTGCTTCACAAAAAAAATGTATTGTATGCTACTATGCACTAAAGTCAGGGCTAGAAATGTATGTGTTGAACTAGCTGTGCCCAGAATAGCATGATATTGTAGGAAATGGTGTTTAAATCTTCATAATAAGAGAGCGTTGAATAAGTTTTTTTTTGCAAGAAGTATAGTGCAGAATTTATAATTTTTGAGATTAAGGTGTTTATGCTTCGGAGCGTACGCTTTTATATTAAGAAATCAGCTTGGGGAAGAACTGTGTTGTAAAGATTGACAGTTTGGAGTAGAAAGATGGTTCATGACAATGTTAGTTAATTGCATTAGTCTGTCATCCATAAAACCAAGTCTTTGTTTTAAACCCGCTCATCTTCATCTAACTATATTGGAGGAACATACATGTCCATTCGCCTATACATAGGCAATTTGCCGAAAGAAGAAATAGAAAAATCGGAGTTGCAAGCAGTTTTTGCTGAAGAAGGTAATAGTATTACTACTAAATTAATCAAAGACCGTAAAACTGGCAAATGTCGTGGCTTTGGTTTCCTGACTGTAAATAATGACGAACAAGCTGACCAAATAATTGAAAAATATAACGGTCATATGTTCAAAGATTCTCCGATTAAGTTGGAGAAAGCATTGCCTCGCACCAAGCCTAATGAAGAGGGAGAAGAACAACAAACTCCTAAAACACCTGCATCAACACCTACTAATGCTTCTTCTAGTCACCCTGGAGTTAGCAAGAAATCGAAAAAATCTCGTCGCGGTGGTGGGTCTAAAGAAAATGTCAGTACGAGTGATTCTTCGTCAGATGGGGTTCGTCCAGATCCTCGTTGGGCTGCGGAGTTAGAAAAGCTAAAGGAAATGCTAGCTGCACAAACTACCAACTAATTGATCGACAAGGGGGATTAAAAATTAAAAATCAAAAAAAAATGATTTTTAATTTTTAATTACTAAGCCTACTTTAGCTGTTGTTGATAAGCGTCAGTTCGATTCAGTTTTGATTTTACTGAAGAAGGTTATAACCTATAGAGGAATATCCGGGAAATTGATTTTCAACTCCCTCGACACTGCTGTCATGGCTCTGATAGGGACTATAACGGATCATCTTAGGCTCCCTTCTTGATTGAGTCTAGACGCATGCAACGCTAGTTCCAACTGTACTTATTTAATTAGACACTGGAATTTCTGCTTTCCTTTGCCCTTAATCGATCGCGGGCTTGGGGAAATATAAATGTTTTGAATGCAAGTTTTTTTCAGAAAAGAAGGCGTAAGTTTTATATAGGAATCCGGTTTGATTAATGTATGTCTTCCGGGTGCACTAATGAGAGCGCAGCAAGGCGCAAAGCCGTAATTGTTCCTTGAGGTAGAGAACTTTTAACAAAAGCTGTACAGAGGTTTGTGAAAAATCAATAAGGAATCCTATAGTAAGGACTTAAAGTATTTAATTTTTGAGAATTAGTTTGTGAAAAGTGTTCTAGTATGTGCATCTAAAGTAAGTTGAGGGCACCCCTTACTGATACAATGTTTTCTCCAAAGTGCAACAGGTTTGTTGTATATAGGACTGCTATATTTGCAAACAACAAGTTTTGCAAATATAGCCGTTTCAGTTGAATGCAATACAGTTTAAAGCCTTTCTCACAAGCAGGTGGAAAGGCTTTAAAGTTAAGAGATAAATTTTGATTTTTGTACTCTAATAAACGTGAAATCGGCTGTGGACAAGATGAACTGCGCTTCTACAGGTTGCCGTATTCTGAATTATCCGCATTATAGATAGGCAGAGATTCATATTAGAAGTTGACTCGAAGTACGGCTGTTTACTGTACAAAGTCCTAAATGCATTAGTTAGCAACAAGACTGAAAAATTTTTCCGGTTTCTAATGAAGCACGGCAAATTCCTAATGGCTTTCATTCTTGCAACTCCGGCGCAAACTTCACTGATTTAATTTTGGTAGCCCTAGAATAACCCCTCACGTGAATTTAATACAGGGGCAGGCTTACTCCCATCACCCTCCTGGCGATTACCGGTGTTGATTGAGGGTTCCCGGAGCAGAGGAAGAAATTTTATCGGAAATCTTCTGGCCCGAAAGAAGTAGTTCTAAGGCGATGTTGTATACACCATGAGTTTAAATTCTCCGCAAAAATAGTGGGTTACAATTTCAGTCCAATTTTTTAACGAAATTGCAAAACCCGATCGAGCCAGAAAGATAGTGAGTGCTTACATTCTGATTACACAACAATTTGTATATTTTTTAATTTGGAATTATCTGAGATTACGGGATTTATATAGTCTTAATTTGATGAAATAGGTAATTATTTGATTTTTTTGGCAATAAACTCTATTTAAATCTTTATTACTCTATAATTACTCAAAATAATCCATAAATCGCTCTAAAACTTGCCATAATTGTATTTAGAGAAGTATATCTGCTGGGTAATAAATGGGTAGAAAAATCCATCAGGTAGATAAGTGTCTAAACATTCTTGCGGCATTGAGTATTGCTTTACATAAAGTGTGAACTATTAGAAATTTATATACTATACATATATTTACAAAGATATTGTGTATTTATTCATACATAATTATTACTGATTTAGTCCATCCAAAAATTTTAGCGAAAAGTAGCGTAAAGCACAATCCATCTGACGCAATAATATTATGTATATTTAAGTACATCTTAAATCTGATTTTTGATGATTTAACATTGATTTAATGTTTTGATTTATTTAATTTATCAGTGAATACACTTATAAATTAAATAGTTTAAATAACTAGTTTTTTCAAATAGAAAACTATATTTTACTATTTAAATGTAAAAAAAAAGACTTTTTTTTTAGTATATAAAGACAGATATTACTTAAAATACGTCATTAATGGATTTACACTGATAGCGTTTCTATCATTACATGCATGCATATTATTACGTAGACAAGAGAAGTAATAGTAATAGCAGGGATGTAAAAATATGTGACATATTAAATTAAAATAAAAATTACATGAACATTTACAAAGATTTTGGCCTTAGGGTTTAAGGCTGTATTAAGCAGCGAGCCAATATCAATTACATCTCTTAACCAATAAACTATGAACCTCGTAACAGAACAACGCATTGCCTTAATTTCTGTCCATGGCGATCCAGCCATTGAAATAGGTAAAGAAGAAGCTGGAGGGCAAAACGTTTACGTTCGTCATGTAGGGGAAGCATTAGCCTCTCTTGGATGGCAAGTTGATATGTTCACCCGGAAAGTGAACGTGGAGCAAGAAGATATTGTTTGGCATTCTCCTAATTGTCGAACCATTCGTTTGAAGGCTGGTAATGTTGATTTTGTGCCACGAGACAATATTTTTGGGCACTTACCAGAATTTGTAGACAATTTTCTCAAATTTCAAGAAGAGAACGGAATTATATATCCTTTAATTCATACCAATTACTGGCTTTCTAGCTGGGTTGGTATGCAGTTAAGAGAAAAACAAGGAAGTCAGATCGTACATACATACCATTCTTTAGGAGCAGTTAAGTACAACACCGTGAAAACTGTTCCTTTAATTGCCAGCACTCGCTTAGCAATAGAAAAACAGGTATTAGAAACGGCACAAAGAATTGTTGCGACTTCTCCCCAAGAGCAAGAACATATGCGTACCCTTGTTTCGACAAAAGGAGATATTGATATAATTCCTTGCGGTACTGATATTGAACGCTTTGGTTGCATTGACAGAAAAGCAGCAAGAAAGCAACTGGGAATTAATTCTGAAACCAAACTTGTAATGTATGTAGGACGTTTCGATCCACGCAAAGGGATTGAAACCTTAGTACGTGCTGTGAGAGAATCTAAATTATTTGGTACTGAAAACTTTAAATTAATTATTTGTGGCGGTAGTCGTCCTGGTCATAGCGATGGAGATGAACGCGATCGCATTGAGAAAATTGTTGGGGAATTGGGAATGAGTGAGATGACCGAATTTCCCGGTCGTGTCAGTCAAGAAGATTTACCATATTATTATGCAGCGGCTGACGTTTGTGTTGTTCCCAGCCATTACGAACCTTTTGGATTGGTAGCAGTAGAAGCAATGGCGAGTTTTACGCCAGTAATTGCTTCTGATGTGGGTGGACTTCAGTTTACTGTTGTGAATGAAGAAACTGGTTTGTTAGCGCCACCGCAAGATGTTCCTGCTTTTGCCAATGCGATCGACCGAATTTTAGTTGATGCGGCTTGGGGTGAAGAATTAGGTGAAATTGCAAGACAAAGGGTTGAAGATAAATTTAGTTGGAATGGAGTTGCAATGCAATTGAGCGAACTCTACAACAATTTATTACAGCCATCTGTGGAAAAACAACCTATAGCAGTAAGTAGTTGATAGAAGAATGAATGATGGGGAATCGGGGATTGCATCGCTTTTTTATTGGTTGTGATTTCTGATTGCCCGTTATTAGTTATTTTTGTGAAATAAGTAGGTGGGTGGGACAATTTATAAATACGTCATTCACTGCATGAAACGTCAACAATCGCGATCTTTTCACATCATTTATATTTCGTTATATAGTTATATTTATTTATGCCTACTTACTTGTTATCGAACTTCTCTCGAAGGTAAGTATGGTTTATATAATGATATTTTTTAGATCGGATTTACGCACTCGTAACGAGAAATAAGGCTTTGCGATTACTATCATCCTCCGGGAGACGCTGCGCAACGCGTAGAGAATAATAACGTAAATACGTAGTACGTGGGTAAGTTCTGTTAGAGACAGAGAAGGTATATTTAAGCCATATTAAAGCCATAAATTAATTATAGATAGATTTTTGGTAATTCTTTGTGGAAGAAAACTTTGAAAATATTGATTGGCAAAATATTGATGCTTTAGATATCCATGAGGATATATTAGCTGCGATCGAAAATCTTTCATCAAACGACAAAGATGTACGCGAAACTGCTTTGTCAGATTTGTTTGATATGATTTGGCATCAGGGTTCGATATATGTTCAATCGGCTTTTCCCGTACCATATCTGATTGAAAGACTGCAAAAAGAAACTGATTTAGAGCTTTCAGAAATTATACTGTTTGACCTTGCATATCTGGCAACAGGAACTTCGTATTGCGAAACTCATCAGAATTTGTCTTACTACGAAGATAGACGAAATACAGCAGAATTTCAAGAACGGATGGAAGAGGAAATCCTCTATGCCAATGCGACTCATACGGCTGTATATAAAGGGATTGATATTTATCTGAATTTACTTGGACATGATTCTTTTAAAGTTAGAATTGCAGCGGCTTATACTCCTTCCAACTCTTCATCCGCTAACTCATACAATTCCCGTAACTTCTGCAACTTATCTTCACTAGCATCCCAAAAACCTCTTCCATGGGCTTCTAACATCCTTCCCACAATATTCTTAAACGCTTCCGGATTAGCTTTTCTCAATTTTTCCGCCATTTCAGCATCTAAAGCGTAAGTATCGGCAGCTTGTTCATACACCCAATCATCGGTAAAATCAGCAGTACCACCCCAACCAATTAAAGCCGTCATGCGTTGCGATACTTCAAAGGCACCACCGCTACCTTGATTTACCATCGCTTCCGCCCATTTTGGATTTAGCAGCTTAGTACGATACTCCATCCGCAATAAATCATCTAAATCGCGGGGAGTAGTATCTTTTGAAAAACTTTCCACAAAGCTAGCTGTTACCTTCTTACCACCTTGTTTTTCGGCAGCTTTTTTCAAACCACCAGTATTGCCGTAATATTCTTGGATATCAGTTAAACCGTATTCCACCGAATCAATTTCTTGGACAATCCGACTGGTACTTCCTAACAGTTGATTTAACACTTCTGGGCGTGCTTGTCCCTTATCTTCTCTGCCATAACTAAACACATTGCGACTTTGCCAAGTATTCGCCAACTCATCGCTAGATTCCCAATTACCATCAACTACTCGATCGTTTACCAACGAACCAAAATCACCAGCAGGATTAGAAAATAACCTTGCAGAAGTATTCTCAACTCCTTTTTCCTTTAATTCTAAAGCGTGTTTGCGAATAAAATTTTTATCCAAAGGTTCATCAATATCAGCAGCACGTTGAAATAAATCGTCCAATAACTCAATAATATTCACAAAACTATCGCGGAAAATCCCCGAAAGATTACCCAAAACATCAATGCGAGGATGTCCCACTTCTGCCAAAGGCTTTAATTCATAACGAACAATTCTTCCCGTACCTTCCTTTACAGGCTCAGCACCTAATAACTCCAACAAAATACCCAAAGACTCACCCTTAGTCTTAATTGCATCCAAACCCCACAACATTACTGCTACCGTCTCCGGATAAATATCATTTTCTTGTAAATGCTGCTGAATAATCTTCCTTGCTACTTCCCTTCCCCTTTCATAAGCTGCTGGAGAAGGCATTCTATAGGGATCTAAAGCATGAATATTTCTTCCCGTCGGTAATACTCCAGTACCATCTCGTAATAAATCTCCCCCTGGCGCAGGTGGAATATACTCGCCATTCAAACCCCTTAACAGATTCCTTAACTCATCTGTACTCTGCTCTAATAAATCTCTAATACTCTCCTCAACTTGAAGGTTTTTTTGTTCTTCTTCTTCAAAATAAGCATCCAAATAAGAATTCATCTCCTCCTGATTCGGCGCTTCTCCCAAAATATGTAACCCAGAAGAAAACAAGCGATTCTCCAAAACCTGCAAATACTCGTACAAAATTACTAAATAATCGTTGAAAATGCGATCGCTAAACATTCGCACATTCTCAGGAGTAAACTCAATTCCCAGCTTCTTTGCTTCCTCAAAGGGACAATCGGTATCCAAACCACTATCAATAATCTTTTTACAAATCCCTTCCTTGAGTGCATAATTCTTTTGTGGATCTTCCCGATATTCCGAGATTAAATCTCGTAGCGCCATCAACTCTTTATATAAACCCGCACGGCCGTAGGGAGGTACATTATGAGAAATCAACACTCCATAACCGCGACGCTTGGCTAAAATTGACTCCGAAGGATTATTTGCGGCATATATATATAGATTGGGTAAATGTCCCAGTAAAATATCAGACCAAGAATAACCAGTATTTCCCAAAGGAGATCCGGGTAACCATTCCACAGTGCCGTGCATGCCAAAATGAACGATCGCATCGGCAGCAAACTCATTTTGTAACCATTTATAATAAGCAGCATATTGGGGATGTGGAGTTAAATCTCGTTCAAACATCAACCGCATCGGATCGCCTTGAATACCTAATGGCGGTTGAACTCCTATCCAAACATTACCAAGTTGAATACCGCCAATGTGAAACTCATCACCATACGTTTTGATACCAGAACTTGTCAGGGATTTCCACTGCTTTTCAACGCGAGTTGTTTGGAGATATCCCAACCATTTTTCTAAAGTTCTGACATTTACAGTATTTACGGACGTTTAATTTTTCAGATTTCCAGAATTTTGAGACGTTAAATTTCCAGAATTTTGAGACGTTAAATTTAACGTCTCTACATTTTTATTTTTGGGGTAGGATTCATCAGCTTCCTTCACCAAACGAATCAATTCTTCCCCATCTTCTGGTAATTCCCCAACGTTGTAACCTTGTTCCTTCAAACCATGGAGGAATTTCAACAAACTGCGAGGTACATTTAATAAAGCAGCGGTACCCGTCGCACCATATCCTGGTGGGAAACCGTAGAGAATAACAGCAATTTTTCGTTCAGAGGCAGGTTTTTGTCGGAGATTTACCCAACTTTTTACCCTACCAATTAATCTTTGTACCCTTTCGGGAACTAAATAAATATCTTCTCCCACCAAACCGCCGAGAGCAACCGTGTCAATGGCTCCATCTAATTCCGGTAGAGCATATAAAACAACACTTTGTAAACCGCCAACACCTTGACGAGTCCATGAATGGATATCTTGAATTAATAGAGGTGCGGCGACAATATAAGGTACATTTTTTGCGGCAAGAATGCCTTTAGCAATATCAACTTGTCTTCCTGCTTCCATAGAACCAGCTGGCCCTCCTACCAAAGGAAATCCAATGGTAGAAATAATTGTATCAACTTTCGCAGCTTCTGGGGAAAGGGAAAGAGTTGTCTTATTACCTTGTTGCCGTTGTTGAATTTCGTAATCTGTTGTCATCCAGTCACGTACGGCGACATGTCCTTCGACACCATTAATGAAGATGGGTAAAGGTATTAAACCAGCTGATTCAAAACGTTTAATTAATTGAGGAATATATGGTTGTTTGGTGATGACGTGTTTCCTGTAATCGGAATTCTCCTATACAGAA